>CALHRC010000177.1 GCA_938038265.1 uncultured bacterium | reverse complement strand
AGCTCGAAAAATCTCTACGCACCCAGTTTGAAAAAGTAAATGCCAAATCGGCCGTGGGTATCATCAGTGAAACCACCACAGGAAAAATTCTGGCCATGGCCTCGCTACCCGATTTTAATCCGAACCGCGCGCGCGACTTTTCCGCAGACGAACAGCGTAACCGCGCCATCTCAGATGTCTATGAACCAGGCTCGACATTCAAAATCTTTACCTTAGCAGCCTTAGTCAGAGAAAACCTGCTCGATGAAAACCGCACATATTTTTGCCCCGGATATTTTGAATACAAATCACATAAAATTGGCTGTTCAGGAAAGCATGGCGAGCAGAGTCTCTCGCAGGTCATTGCCGGTTCTTGCAACACCGGCATCATCGCTGCTTCGTGGGAAATG
Organism: uncultured bacterium; assembly: GCA_938038265.1. Taxonomy (GTDB): domain Bacteria; phylum Spirochaetota; class Leptospiria; order Turneriellales; family Turneriellaceae; genus CALHRC01. Next base: position 2,818 of record CALHRC010000177.1, on the reverse strand, counting down.
CCGGTTTTACGTTATTACGAAAATTTGCGTTTATTTGGTTTTGGTTCCCTAACTGAAATTTCACTGCCGGCTGAGGCCAGGGGAGTTCTGCCTCAACCCAAGGACTGGGATATCTATCTCAAGATGACTGTACCCATTGGCCATGGCATCAGTGTAACCCCTTTGCAGTTAGTCAGCGCGGCCAACGCTATTGCCAACGGTGGCCAGTATGTCAGACCACTTATCGTCGAAAAAATTACTTCCCCCGACGGTAGAGTAATTGAAAACTTCAATTTGCGTCCCAAAATTAAAGTAGCAGATGCTCGCGTTGCCTCTAAAGTATTGAAATACCTGGAAAAGGTTGTCGAGTCGGGCACCGGTACTGCGGCCCGCCTGCAGAGCAATACGCTGCGGGTGTGCGGCAAAACCGGCACTTCAATTAAGTCAGACAGAACGGGATACCTAAAAAATAAATACCAGGCATCTTTCCTTGGTTTTTTTCCCTGTGATAAACCTGAGGTAAGTATCTTAATCATGTTTGACGAACCACAGGGGGGGATGTACCAAGGCGGCCAGGTAGCCGCTCCTGTGTTCCGCAACGTATTGCAAGAAATTATCCCGAATATTCACTCGGGAGAGCTGCAACAAGTTCCCCCTTTAGAAGCACTTGATTACGATCGTCTGAAATTCAACCCAACTGTCATGCCCAACCTGCGAGGAAAAAGCAAGAAAGAAGTACTGCAGATTCTCTGGCGCTTTTACCCCGGAGATCATGAAATCACCGGTCGTGGTTATGCCAGCGAACAGCACCCGCCCCCGGGCACCGAACTGAAAGAAGGGTACCGTTTCGTTATCCGTTTTGATTCTCCCCGCGAAAAATAAATATGCACCTTCACTACCAACACCAAAACCTCTGAAGCCATTAACGTTATGAACCACAATATCCCAATAATCCAAAAGATAACTGAACCTTTTGTAATCTTCTGGCACCGACGCGACCTGCGCAAAAACGATAACTGCGGCCTAACAGCAGCGGCGTCATCCGGCCTGGCAGTATTGCCAATCTTTATTTTCGATACAAATATCTTAAACAACCTCGCAGACCGCGACGACGCGCGCATAACTTTTATCTGCGATTCGCTCAAACAACTACAGCAGCAATACGCCACAGACGGATTTTCACTACAAATTTTTTACGGTAAACCTGTCGAAATATTTTCGCAGTTGCAATCAGCACCCGGCCTGCATGCCGTTTTTACCAATGAGGATTACGAACCATACGCACGCGAGCGCGATGCCGGGGTGGCCACACTGCTGCGCTCAACCGGACGAGCTTTTTTTGCCGTAAAAGACCAGGTCATTTTCTCACCCGAAGAAATTCTCAAAGAGGACGGCAAGCCCTATACCATCTTCACCCCTTTCGCCAAAAAATGGCGAGAACGTTTTTCCACAATTGCGATAGCGAAACCGACTATGATAAAAAGCAACAGGGGGGATATATTCCCCACATCACAAGCTCCCGAACCCGAGATGTTTGGTTTTTCACGGAACAGTCGTATTAATTTCCCCCCAAAAATTATACCTTTGAAAAAAATCAGAGAATACAGCGCTACCCGTGACCGACCCGATCTGCCCGGAACCAGTCGCCTGGGGCCTCACCTGCGCTTCGGTACGATATCGATTAGGCAACTAGCACAGCTGGCCAGCGCCACAAGCGAAACCTTTCTCAACGAACTAATCTGGCGTGAATTCTTTATGATGATCCTCTGGCACTTCCCTCACGTCGCCCGAGGTGCCTTTCGCCCGGAGTATGACCGCCTGCCATGGCGCAACCATCCCCCCGATATTGAAAAATGGCAGACTGGCAATACTGGCTACCCCCTGGTTGATGCGGGCATGAGAGAGCTTAACCAAACGGGATTCATGCACAACCGCGTTAGGATGATTACCGCTTCGTTTCTCACCAAACATCTATTAGTTGACTGGCGTATTGGTGAGGCCTACTTTGCCCGCAAACTGCTCGATTTTGATCTTGCGGCCAACAACGGTGGCTGGCAATGGTGCGCCTCAACGGGTTGCGATGCTGCGCCTTATTTTAGAATTTTTAATCCAACCTTGCAGCAGAGAAAATTTGATCCCCAAAGCCGATACGTCAACCTCTACTGCCCCGAATACCAACAGAAAGCGCCGGTACCTATGATTGACCATGCCTTTGCCCGGCAACGCGCACTTGAATTTTTTGGAGCAATCAAGAATAAATAAGATTTACGGCGATGCCAATATCCAAAAACTGGCGCATACTATTTTTCAAGAGGTCTTTATGAAGAAAACCCTGTGTTTTGGCGCGACCATTGCCCTGGTAGGATGGCTTACTGTCGGCTGCAAATCGGATTCATCCCCCTGGATCTGGAAGATTGAAGGGAAAGCGACCACCGTTAAACAGTTTGAAGCAGCTTATGAAGGTTACCTCATGCTTATGAAAGAGCAGTTCCAAATGATGTCTGGCCGCAACCTCAGCACCGACGAATTCAAAGAACTTATCAATTCTCCCGAAAAAATTCCCAACCCGCAGATCCAACAACTTTTCCGGGGATTGCAAAAAAAGAATTTTGCTGAACAGTATAAGATAATGTTGATCCTCAACCAAGAAGCCGCCAAAACTGGTTTCTTAAAAAGAGAAGACATCCGCGCCCGCCTCGATTATATGCAGAAATATTTCATCGCCAATATGTATATGATAGAACGTGTCAAGCCCTCCGATATTACAGTGGATGAAGCCGATGCCGTCCGTCGCTGGGAGCGCATCAAGGCAGCAGATCCGCGTTACCGGACCATTCCC
>CALHRC010000176.1 GCA_938038265.1 uncultured bacterium | reverse complement strand
TTCCCCATCGGTTCAGGAATTCCTGAACAGAAAAGCCGGCGGCGGGTAACGAATAGCCCCCCCCGCAGGGGGTTTAGTCGCCTGAAGACGGGCGGCGTCGGCTTGGCTGACAGCTAGCCCGCCCCACAGCTTGTTAGTTACCAAAACAAATATAACGTTAGATAGGCATTACCCCTGCCATAGTTATGGCACCGCGCTATTCTGCCCCGCGGGGGGTTGTTAGTGACTCAAAAAGCGTATTATGTCGCCTGGGGGCGCTATCCCGCCCCGCGCAGGGCCATGGCACTTCCCCACTTGTTCAGGAATTCCTGAACAGAGAAGCCGGCGGGCAACGAATAGCCCCCCCGCAGGGGGTTGTTAGTTACCAAAACCGATATAACGTTAGATAGGTATTTTCGCTGCTATAGTTATGGCACCGTGGCTATTCTGCCCCGCGGGGGTTTTTTAGTTACTAAAAACTGTATTATGTCGCATGGGGGCTGGTTCTCTTGATGTGGAATTCCCCATCTGTTCAGGAATTCCTGAACAGCAAAGCCCCGCGGGGGCAACGAATACCCCCGCAGGGGAGTTAGTCGCCTGAAGACGGGCGGCGTCAGCTTGGCTGACGGCTATCCCCCCCACACTGCTTGTTAGTTGCCAAAACCGATATAACGTTATATAGGTAAATTTTTTTTGCCATAAAAACCCCAAAATAACCGTCAATTGGTATGTAACTTATGCAAAAGAGGAATATTGCCCGCTCTTCCTTGTTGTGCTTTTGGTGTGCAGGGGCTTTTTTTCTGCTTGCTTCATCTTTAAGGGCGGATGTTGTGTTTTTAGCGGATGGCACTGTGTTAGGCGGAAAAATCCTTGCTGAAAACAATAAAACCCTAATGTTAGAGCTGCGGGAAGTCCGCAGCAGCAAAGCAGCTTGGAACGCTAAAACTTTTTTTTTCAGCAAGCAAAAGGCGCAGTGGGCCAGTGAAGAGATTGGTGGGGAGTTACTTTATGCCGGTGGTAATCCGCTGTTAGCCGAGGTAGCCATCCCCCTAAATGTAATTAAGCAAAAATTGGTGCTAACCCCTGCGCAAATAAAGACGCGGCAGGGGATACTAACAAAAGATTTTTATCGCAAAACGGATGTATCTGTGTATTATTATGATTTACGTCAGGGGGATAGCGATAATTTAAGTGAGCCTCTGCCCCAAGAGCCATCTCTTAAGGTTAGGGAGGATATTCAGGGGGCAGGTTTTACCATTTTGCCTGAGCTAAGGCCAGCGTTGCAGCGCCAAAACTTATCGGAGGTAGTTTTCATTGAGCTACTTGAGCCAGGGGGGCGTAAAAAAATCCACCCTGAAGTTGTGCCGTGGTTAGCAAACTATACTGTGGGTGCGGGGTATTCGCTCTTTTATCCTTTAGGGGATGTCGCTTCTTTGGGGATGAGCGCTTTAGGTTTTACTCTGTTAGGCAAAGCCAATTTCGCTCTGCAAAATTATTGGCCACAGATGGTCACTTACCGGTTGCGCACCCAGGTGGGGGTACAAAGTGGCTTGCAAGTGGTAAACTATGAGACTACATTTTCTACTACTGAAATTTATTTATTTCCGTTGTTAGTTCAGTTAATTTTATCTTATGATTTACCGCAAGAGATCAGTGGTTTTCGTTTCTCGCCCCTGGTTAAGTTGGGCAATGGGGTCATTGTTAGTCGGCTACACAAGCAAGTAAAAGCAGAGTACCAGAGTGCTTTAATTGACCAGCCTCCTGTTATCCGTGAAACATATGTCGGTTACGCTTTTCAAGTTGTGGGGGGGATGGAATTTCTTTATCGGAAATATCCCCAAGTTTGCTATGGTTTAGAGAGCGGTTATTTGTTTCATGCAGAAAAAGTAAGTGGGCAGTTTGTCACCCTGCACTTTTATGCTACGTATCGGTTTGGTAATTAAGAGAGTTGTTATGAGACATGGCATTAGGGGGGTATGGGGGGGGTTACTATTGGGCTTACTTTTCTGCGGGCCTGCTGCGAAAAATGACACTGCCCCCGTTGTCCCTTTACCGGAATACAGTCGCGATAACCCTCGTGAGTGGGCAGATATTGCCGATGAGCATATACCCCAAATAAAAAAAATAACCTCGGGGGGCAGAGAGCAGCTTTATGTTGAAGTCCCCCTACAAAAAAGCGACGAGGGGCACTATATTGAAAAAATTGGTTTGTTAACTTTAGATGGCAAGGAGTTGGCGGCGGTGGGTTTAGAGCGCAAAAATAGGCCACAAAATTGGGCTTATTTTTCTTATGAAGTGATTACTTCCCAGCGGAAAATTAAAATCTATGCTAAGTGTAACTTACATGATCTTTGGGTAACTGAATATAGGCCTTAGGGTTTAGCAAAGGGCTGGCGTTTTTTACTGACTTCTTTACGTAAATCCCGCAAGACACCTACCATCACGGTATTTTTAACTAAAAACACCAGGGGGGATGGCACATAAAAACCGGGGTGCGCTACTAAGCGATAAAAGGCCAAACAGTTTTTCTCGTCAATGACATCCAACCGAAATTCGCCGCCGACGTTCATGATATCGCCTTCAAGGTAATTCCATTCCAGCAGGTAGCTTTCTGGTTGTACGTGGTAATCGAGAACATAACGCAGTTTGCGAACAATGAGATCCACCTTAAATTCAACAATACTGCCGCGTTCGGTTTTTTTCAGCACGTTGGCTTGGGATACCGCCGTTTGCCAGCGTGGGTAGTCGGCAAAATCACACATGAGAGCAAAGGCTTCTTGGGCCGGTGCTGGTATTTCAAGCTCAACAGCGGCAGTGAGGATATCTGACATAAGTCGTATTATCTGTCATTTTTCGTGCCGGCAAATGTTTTTTGCTTTATCTTTCATTTGCTTTTTGGAGTATAACATTTTAGGGTTGTGTGGCAGTGTTATTGTTCCGCACAACTTACCCAGCTTACGCTGGGCAGGTGCAGCACTTTGCTGCAACAGGAAGAGGGGACTATGAAATTTCAATGTGGAAAAGACTTGTTAGAGAAATCCATTGCCAAGGTTGAGAGTATTGTACCCTCACGAGATACGCAGACACTGTTATCCCATTTGCTGTTTACCATAGAGAAAGACCACATTGCGTTAACCGCCTCTGATATGGAAAGCACGGTGCGGATAACCTTGCTTGCCGAAAACTGTGAGCCGGGTGAGATTACTGTTAGAGCCAAAAAAATTTCTGAAATTGCCAAGAGACTTAATTCTGATGACTTTATTTTTCAAGCTGAAGAGTCTGATGCTTCAGGAGACGATACCAGCTATGTGGTTAGAGTGCGCGGCTCCGGCAAATCATCCGCCTCATACAACATGACTGGCAATTCCCGGAGTCATTTTCCGGGTATTTCTCACCTAAGCCAAAATAAACTGTCGCCAATAGATTCTAATATTTTAAGTGAAATGATTGTCAAGACCGTCTACAGCATATCCCAAGAGGATAACCGCTATATTTATAATGGCCTGTGCTTTATTTTTGACGGCAGTAAACTGACAATTGTCGGTACCGATGGCCGGCGTCTGGCGGCCATCAGCCGTGATCTGAAGGTGCCAGTAAAAAATATCTCTGTTGAAGGGGATGTCGTGGTTCATGCCCGGGCCATCCGCCAGTTGCAGCGCCTATTAGATGGGGGCGATGAAGTGTTCTTCGGGGTGGAGCAACGGGATATTTTCTTTAGAGTAGGCGAAGCCGAGCTATCGAGTCGTTTGTTAGAAGGTAAATTTCCCGATTACAAAAAGGTCATTCCTCAAAGTCTGGCTATCGAATTTGATATCAACCGAGAAGAATTAATTAAAGCTTTAAGTCAAGTTATGGTTATGACAGAGCCGCCATCTCACCAGGTGCGTTTGACTATTGAAAATGGCCAAATGAAGATTGTGGCTAATACGCCGGATCTGGGGCAGGCTGAAATAGCTATTCCGATCCAGTATAATGGCGACACACTGGAAATTGGTTTTAACGCACTTTACATTTTAGATATTCTTAAGGCACTCACCTGTACTCTCGTAAAACTTGCCTTTAATGATGCCAATAAGCCGATCGTCGTCACCGATCTGCAAGATCCCGATTTTATCGCACTTGTGATGCCGATGAAGATCTGACGTGCCTTGAAGAGTGCCGGCGATTTGTTTGTTCGTGTCCGAGAGATTGCTCTCGAAAACTTTCGGGTCTTTCCGAAATTGCAGTTAGCAGTTTCGGGCGATCTGGTTTTTTTTACCGGCGCCAATGGTTCGGGCAAAACCAGCCTGCTTGAGGCGGTAGCAGTCTGCAGCATGGTGCGTTCTTTTCGCACGGTCTCAGATAGCGATCTTATTACCTGGGATCAAAATTACTATAGTGTGGATGTAATCTTTCATGACGGCCAGCAAGAGCTGCGCCTGCACGCCGCCTATGGACGCCACGACACAACCCAAAACAACCAGCGACGGCTACTCATCAACAAAGAAAAAGTTAGTCGCCTTGCTGCATTTATTGGTCGCTTGCCTACGGTAATTTTTTCTCCCGATGATCTCGAAATCATTGACAGCGGCCCGGGTGAAAGACGACGTTTTTTGGATATTTTGCTATCCTCTTTATATCCTGCTTATTTTGAAGCACTGCAGCAGTATAATCGGGTGCTAAAACAGCGCTCTTTGTTATTGCGCCGCGGCGTTAATGATGCCAGTTATTTTGCCGCCCTTGACTGTGAGTTGGCCCTACATGGATCTTTAATCCAAGAAAAACGCCAGCAATTTGTCACTAACTACCAAGCTCCGTTTGAGCGCTATGTACAACAAATTTCCCACAGCCGAGATGCATGGCAGTTAAGCTATCGCCCCTCTATTGTGGATGGTGGCGATCGACATTCCTATGCCGCCGCCTTAGCAAAAAATTTACCGCATGACTTAAAAGTAAAGATGACCTTGCGGGGTATCCACCGCGATCGCCTAGTGTTCCATCCCCCCCAAAGGCCCAATTTAGAATTACAACAAATTGCCTCGCAAGGACAAAAACGCACAGTAGCTTTAGCGCTTAAAATGGCACAATATGCCTATGTGAAAGAGCAGACAGGAAAATTGCCTGTGTTGTTAGTCGATGATGTCTTAAATGAGCTGGATATAAACCGGCGGCAGGCCTTTATTGGCTTTTTACACGAGATTGGCCAAGCGATTTTTACCACTACCGATGTCGCTGAAATGGAAGGCTTTATTAAAGAGCGACGGGCGCATTCGAGGGTAGAAGTATTTCGTGTCGAAAAAAATTCCGTCGGACATGCCGAAGTACATGCCCTCTGAAATGAATTTTTCCGCACTGCCGATTGCACAAGTTTTACCCCAACTATCTGAAACACTCACAGCCCATCGCTGTGTGATACTTTCAGCCGAACCCGGCGCTGGCAAAACGACGGCAGTGCCGTTGGCTCTCTTAAGGCAATCTTGGCTTAACGGCAAAAAAATATTGTTGTTAGAACCGCGTCGCTTAGCGGCCATTAGCGCCGCCGACTATATGGCAAAGCTCATTGGCGAGCAAGTCGGGCAGACAATCGGTTACCGCGTGCGCCATGAAAGCAGAGTTTCAAATAAAACCCGAATAGAAATTTTAACAGAAGGATTGTTACTGCGCCGGCTGCTTACCGACCCGACGCTTGAGGCAGCTGGCCTTGTTATTTTCGACGAATTTCATGAGCGCAACGCAGAAGCCGATTTAGCGCTATCTTTTCTTAAGGCCACAGCAGAACTACGCCATGATTTAAAAATTCTTGTTATGTCTGCTACATTAGATACCCAAAAGTTAAGCGAATTTTTAAGTGCCCCGGTGTTGTTTTGTTCAGGTAGGATATATCCTGTTGAAGTTAAATATGCCCGAGATTTGGGAATTGAGGCCACAAACTATGTGGCCCCCTATGGCAACCTCAATGAAAATTTTTACCGCGATATAGCTAAAGCCATGCGCCAAGCCCTCAATGAAACTCCAGGAGATATTTTAACTTTTTTACCCGGGGCGGGTGAAATTAACCGCTTGCGCGAATACTTTTATAGTGAACAAGCGCAGGTCGCTATTTTGCATGGCAGCTTAAGCCGCGAAGAGCAACAACAAGCCCTGCAGTACCATCCCCAACAACGCAAAATTATTCTGGCAACCAACATTGCGGAAACCAGCCTCACGCTTGAAGGTATTACTGCGGTGGTTGACAGCGGCTTTGCCCGCTTTCTGCGTTATGACCCGGCCAGCGAATTAGAAGTGCTGACCTTAGAGCGAATTGCCTTAGATTCAGCAAAACAGCGACAAGGTAGGGCGGGGCGTACCACAGCCGGAATTTGCTATAAACTGTGGCATAAAGAAGAAGAGCGCGGCTTTGCCACCACCACCCAACCGGCATTGCTGCAAGGTGATCCCGTTAGTGCCGTGTTGCACATTCTGGCCTTAGGATTTAGACCACAAAGTTTTGAACTGTTAGACCCACTGCCAGCAGCAACCCTAACTACAGCGATAGCCCTCCTATATGCTTTGGGGGCCTGCAATAAAGAGGGGCAACAGATTACAGATTTTGGCCGGCAAATGGCCGAGTTGCCCCTACACCCCCGATTGGCTGCTATGGTACTGCGCCATCCTACCCATGATACCCTTGCCTTAGCTGCCCTGCTTCAAGAACGGGACATTTTGCGCGAGGCCGAGACTGTTGATGTGCGCCTGCGCTTGCGTCTGTTATCCCAGGGCCAGGGCGAACGCGAAACTATACGCCGTATAAATAAATCCATCGAACAGTTAGAGCGACTTGTCAAAATTCAAAACAAAGGGGGGGATGTAGCGGCCGCTGCCGCGACTGCCTATCCCGACCGTATTGGCCGGCGGCGGTCACAAGCTGGTTTTTATACACTGTCAGGTGGCCGCGGCGCTAAACTGCCAAGCGGTGACCCGCTCTGCGAAGAAGAATGGCTTGTGGCCCTCTCACTCGATGGCCGCGGAGAAAATGCGAAAATAAGGCTGGCAATTGACTATAGCGAAGAGCAGTTGCGCACTGCTTTTGCCCAAGACATTACCGAAGACCCGATACGCCATGAGGAGAACGGCAAGATAACATTTTACCGGGAAGAGCGTTTTCGCGCCATTATCCTACGCCGTATAAAACTAAGTAACCAGCATTTAAGCGATGAAGAGTGGGCCGAAATTTGGTTAGCACAATTTATTAAGGGCCAATTGCCCTTAGATGCGGCAAGTGAAAAACTAAGACGGCGGGCAGAAATTCTACAGCGTATAAATATGTTTGAGCGGGATGTGTCTTTATCTACCCTCTTTAAGCAGGCGGAAGACTGGCTTAAACCCTTTTTATACGGTGTACAAAATTTAACGGCAGCCCAAGAGCGTTTACAGCAAGCTTTGCGCTCTCTCTTTAGCCGAGAAGATATGAACTTGCTAAACCAGGAACTGCCTGAATACCTCATCTTGCCTACCGGCAGCAAAGCCTATTTTGATTACAGTGGTGACATCCCCCATATTGAAATTAAACTGCAAGAGCTGTTTGGTGTTAAAAACTTGCCCCCCTTAGCTGGCGGCAAAATTAAACCGCGCATTCATCTGCTTTCGCCGGCGCGCCGGCCGGTACAGGTAACCGATGACCTCATGAGTTTCTGGCAGAACACCTACCCCGAAGTGCGCAAGGAACTGCGGGGCCGCTACCCCAAACACTCCTGGCCGGAAGATCCGCTTGCGGCGAAACCGACAAAAAAATAAATTTCCTATGGCACTGCAATTTTCTGTAAGACGAAAAACTTGAGATACCGCCCTTCAGGAAAAGACAGGTTAAAAGTATGGTCAGCCGGTTGCAGCCGGCTTTCCAGTACATTTAGCCGACAGCCAGTGTTGACGGCGCTTTGGTGCAGTATCTTCAGAAAAGTCGGTTCATCCACATGGGTGGTGCAAGAAGATGAGACCAGAATACCATTCTCGGGCAGTTTTTCCAGCGCTTTAGAATTTAACGTTATGTAGGCCTTTATAGCATTTTTTAATTGGGCGCGGTTTTTGGCTAAAGCTGGGGGATCTAAAATAATTAAATCGGCTGTTCCCGGGGCTAAGTCTTTGAGGTAATCAAAGACATCCGCCGCGATAAACTCATGATCACAGAGACGATAACCATTGAGCTCAAAATTACGGCGCACTGCTGCAATAGCAGGTTTGGATATATCAATACTGGTTACGCTCTCGGCATTTGCCGCCGCATAGACCGAAAAGCCGCCGGTGTAACAGAAGCAGTTGATCACATTGCGCCCGGCAGTATAAGCCATGAGCGCTTTACGGTTTTCCCGCTGGTCAAGAAAGAAACCGGTTTTCTGGCCAGCAACAATGTTTACTGCAAAGCGAAAGCCATTTTCGGTAATGATGATTTCTTCGGGAATATTACCAAACAAGGGGGATGTATTTTCTTTCGGCAGACCTTCTCTTTCGCGGATAGCAATTTCACTTTTTTCATAAATCCCCCGCGGCTTTATTATACGGCGTATAGCAGCTACCACATAATTTTTTAGTAGCTCCATACCCAGGGTGTGAATTTGCACTACAACAATATCGCGATAGACATCGATAACCAGCCCCGGCAAGCCATCACTCTCACCAAAGACCCAGCGCCAAGCATCGGTATTGCCAAGCCAGGGCATTTTACGCTCTTTAATAGCGAACAATTTTTCAATAAAAAAATTGGCATCAATAACTCTCTTTTGGGTAGTTAATAGCCGCAGGCGGATATCTGACCGAGAATTAAAATAGCCAATTCCTAAAAAGCGCTTGCCATGAAAAACTTCGCAAAGGCCCCCGTCACTCATATTCGTAGCCGTTTCGATACCTCCTGAAAATACCCAGGGGTGGCCAGCTGTAACATTCTTAGCCGGGTCAGGTTTAATTTGCACTTGCGGATACAGAGATTGAGACACTTAGCATTCCTTCTTGTGCTATACCTGGTTTGCCTGCGAATCTGTTTTTAGCAATCAAACTGACCCCTTGTTTTATTATACAGTGTATAACAACTTTAAGGCAAAGCAGTGCGATATTTGTCATGCCCAACTCTGCTTGACGCTCTGTCGCCTTACAACTCTTTTTTTTTATGCCACGCCCCGCAAGAAAAACCACTGCTGTTGCGAAAACAAAGCCTGCCAAAAAGCTCAAAACATCCACCCCCCAAACCAATAATAAACCCTGGCTCTTGCTGGTTAATCCAGCCTCCGGCGGCGGGCGCTCAATGATGGCCCTGCCTGAAATCCGCAAGGCGCTACAACAAGCAGCCATTCCCTATGTTGAATCATTGAGCGCCTCAAAACAAGAATTTTTATACAGTGTAGAACACTCAAAAAAGTATTGCGGGGTAGCCATCGCGGGGGGGGATAGCTCGCTGGTTATGGCCTTGCCCCTTGCTGCGCGTAAAAAAATATCTCTGGCATTCTTTGGCAGCGGCTCCCAAAATGATATTGCTCGCCACTTAAAACACTATACACCGTATAATGTGGTGCAGGCCATGACCCGCCCGCCACAAGCCACGGATGCTTTTTTAGTAACTACAGAAATCCACCCTGAAAAACCCGGGCGGAGCCCTACCCGCCGGCCCACTGCCGATAAAACTCTGATGATCGGCGGGCAGGTCAATTTTGGTCTGGGGGTCGAAGTAAACCGGTTCGTCGAGCGCTTAAAGAAAAAACATCCCCTGTGGTACCGTTTACAGTTTATTGCCGGATTTTACAGTATCTGCCGTACAGTGCTGAAGGGCTTGACACCAGTTCCAATGCAGGTAAAAAGCCAGGGCCTGACTCTTGATGGAGAATTTCATATCGCCTTGTTCACGAAAATAAAGTACTGGGCAGGGGGATTTTTTTTCGCCCCGCAAGCGGAACTTGATGACGGTAAAATTGCCGCCGTCTTTGTGCGGCGCTGCTCCCTGTGGCGGCTGTTGCGTATTTTACTGGCAGCCATAAAAGGCCGGCATCTGGGTATGCCTGAAGTCACTCTGCTGCAGGCGAAAGAATTTACCATCACATTTGCCACCCCACAGGCCGCACAGGTGGATGGCGACATCTGGGAAAGGGACGGGCAAGAAGTGCGAGAGAGGCGCTACCATTTGCTCTGTAAGCCGCAGGGGTATTGGCTGCAGCGCTGATAATATTTTCTTTGAATTCCGAATAAAACCAGTCGGTTAATCCTCTTGACGGCACCGGGGCATTGCTGATTTTTCGGTTAATGGAACTCCTCAAAGCCTTTATTGATTTCATTCTGCATATTGATATCCACCTCGACCATATTATCGCCTATGCGGGGGGATATAGCTATGTGGTGCTCTTTGGCATTATCTTTCTTGAAACCGGTCTGGTCATAACCCCCTTTTTGCCGGGTGACTCGCTGCTGTTTGCCATCGGGGCTTTCTGCGCCCGAGGTACTCTCGATTTAACGGTCATTCTCATTCTGCTGACAGCGGCAGCCATTATTGGCGACACAGTCAATTACTGGATCGGCGCCACCTTTGGAGAAAAAATGGTGCAGGCTAAAAAAATCCGTCTCATTAAACAGCGCCACCTCGATAAAACCCACGCTTTCTTTGAAAAGCATGGGGGCAAAACAATCGTTCTAGCCCGCTTTGTGCCAATCGTACGCACCTTTGCTCCCTTTGTCGCGGGGATGGGTAAAATGACCTACCGTAATTTTGTAATGTTTAATGTCACGGGAGCGATCATCTGGGTGTTTCTGTTTGTCATTGCCGGCTATTTCTTTGGTAACCAGCCTATGGTGCGCAAAAACTTTACTCTGGTAATCCTGGCGATTATTATCTTATCGGTTATGCCCATTGTGGTAGAAGTGTTTTTGCACTGGAATACCATCCGCAAAGAAAAGAAAAGAAAAAAACCCACGCCACAGTAAAAAAACCATGAAACAGCCGCCTACGCTCTCCCGCGAAACCGCCATCGATAGCCTCTTGCAAATAGCACGTGATTTACGTGATCCCCAAGGCGGCTGCCCATGGGATCTCCAACAGACTCACTTGTCGCTACTAAAGCACCTAATAGAAGAAGCCTATGAGGCAGCAGAGGCCATTGAAGAGTTTAACCCCGAAAAATTAGACAGTGTCGAGTACCTAAAAAAAGAATTGGGTGATTTGCTCTTCCAGGTGGTTATCCACTGCCAGTTAGCTGCCGAAAAAAAACTTTTTACCTTTGAAGAAGTAGCTTTAGAAATGGCAGAGAAGCTGATCTATCGCCATCCCCATGTCTATGGTGAGAATGTCAAAGTCAGTGGCAGCGAAGAAGTGCTGCGTAATTGGGAAAAGCTGAAACTCAAAGAACGACAAAATAAAGAAGACAAAAGTACTCTTGCAGGAATTCCCCGCAATATGCCGGCACTGCTCAAAGCCTATCGCATGGGTGAAAAAGCCGGTAAACTCAATTTCGACTGGAAACATGACCCCGACGGTATCCGCGGAGTGCGCGAAAAAATCCAAGAAGAACTGGCAGAACTGGCCGCCGAACTGCCCCACGACGCTGCTGCCTTCAGACAATGGCCTGAAAGTAAAAAAGCCGCCGCCGAAGAAGAAGTGGGGGATGTACTTTTCGCCATAGCACAGTATGCCCGCCTCTATGGAATCGATCCCGAACGGGCCCTGCAGCGTTCTTGCCTTAAATTTGAAACGCGTTTTCGTGCCATGGAACAAGAATGCCGCGAGCGCCTTGACCAAGGCGACATCCCCACATTAGAAGAATGGACAGAAATTTATTATCGCATAAAAAAAGAGGTAGGGTAGGATGTTTCTTGCCTGAATACAAAGAGTATTTCAAAAATAGCAGATTCCTTTTGCCTTGTGGTGGTTATGCGGTTGCCATCTATAGCCAATCGAGAGCAAAACCACAAGGATATTGAGGCCCGTAGAACAATAAAAGAACAACATTCATGACCCCTGACCAAAAACCTATCCAGACCTTTCAAATGAATATACCAACACAGCCGGCGCCTGGCAGTTTCTCGAATACCGCCGCTGCTACCCAAATCAGTCTTTGCAGCCGGCAACGCCTGCGAGAATGGTATAGCGACACTATTCCCAAAAGTATGAAATAAGATAACTCAATCCTTACTAAAAGAGCCAAGCGGCTATAGAATTTTTAGTTACTAAATATTACACAGTGCCTGCCTGTGCATGTGGATCCCCTACCCTGATGTGAAGTTCTTCATTATAAAGTAAATAAGATACAGAGGGGGCTTAAGCCCCCGGCAACCCCCTTCGGAGGCACCCGCCGGGCTTCCGCTACCCCAGGGCTGTGCTTTACCTTGAGACACACTGGGGTATGGGTATGGAATTCCATATTATAGGAAAATCCTGTTCAGGAATTCCTGAACTATGGTGGGGAATTCCACATCTACTGGGGATGCCATAACTATAGCAGGATGTAATATCTATCTAACGTTATATTTGTTTTAGTAACTAAAGCCCCTCACAAGGCGACATAATCCAGCTTTTTAGTAACTAACAAACCCTACGGGGGGGTAAAGGGGGATGGTTTTTATCCCACAGCGGCTACCCTGTTCAGGAATTCCTGAACAGGTAGGGAATTTCCTATCTACATGGAGGTGCCGTAACTATAGTAGGATATTATATCTATCTAACGTTATATTTGTTATAGTAACTAACAGCCCCTCATAAGGTGACATAATACAGTTTTTTAGTAACTAACAAGCCCTAAGGGGGGATGTAAGCTGCCTTTTGTTCAGGAATTCCTGAACAGGGTATGGATTTCCATAGCTTGATAGGGAATTCCCCATCAAAAAAACATACTCCATGGGACATAATGTCGTTTTTTAGTAACTAACAAACCCAAGGG
>CALHRC010000175.1 GCA_938038265.1 uncultured bacterium | reverse complement strand
TAAGATTCCAATATTTTCAGGGGTTACAAACTCATTGATGGGGTCTTCCTTTTTGGGGAAATTCATTTCACCAAATTCTCCTTCAATGAGTTTTCTGGTTCTTGCTACGATTAAGGCATCGGTGAGCTTTTCAAACTTTTTGGGGAGTGTGGCAATGAAGTCGGCAATTTTTCTGTTGTCAGACTTGGTCCATTCGCTAAAGTCTTTTTGTGCTATTCTGAAAATGTTTTCAAGGCTGTCAATTTGCAAGTCGGTATCTTTAAAACCGTCGTCGCGCCCTTTGGTCATTAACTTAAACTGATTACGAATATCTACCAGTTTGTTGTTGATTGGCGTTGCCGAGAGTTGCAAAACCTTTACGTCTCTGCTTTTGTTTTTTGGTAAAAGCAACTCATCTACAAGAAATTTGTATCGGGACGACTTGTCGTTGCGCAGGTTGTGGCTTTCATCAATTACAACCAGTAGCTTGGGTCGTGTTTGAAAATAGCGAAGTTTTTTATCGTCATAACGTTCAAAACGTGCTTCCTGTAAATCGGTATGATGGCGGATGTAAAAATCGATTTCATCTTTTTCAAATTGGCTTTTTTGTCCGACTTTATATTGCTGCCAGTTGTTTGATAGTTTCTTAGGGCAAAGCAAGAGAACGATATAGCCTTTCAGTTCAAAATATTTCATTACTGCCAAAGCCGTCCAGGTTTTACCCAAACCAACGGCATCGGCTAAAATCGCTCCGTTGAATTTTTGAAGCATTTTAATTAAGCTAATTGCCCCTTTTTGTTGGTAGG
Organism: uncultured bacterium; assembly: GCA_938038265.1. Lineage (GTDB taxonomy): Bacteria > Spirochaetota > Leptospiria > Turneriellales > Turneriellaceae > CALHRC01. The sequence goes on along the minus strand of CALHRC010000175.1, from coordinate 25,242 downwards.
GGAAAAGCGTTTTGTAAATAACGGTTTCTTCTAAGTGAGCAATTTCACGTTTAAATTCTGTATCACCCGAAAGTTCTAGTAAGTCGTCTTTGAAAAGTTCATATAGCACTTTGTAATAAAGGTCGTGAGGTGTGTATTCTTTGAAAAAGTTTTTAATCAACTCAATGATGTATTGCTTAACTTGAACTCTTGTTTTGTCGGGCAGTTCAATTTCTTCAAGAGCAACTTTATCCCACAGGTGTTCGAACCACTTTTTTAATTCTTTATAATCATTATTATCTCCTGTGGATGCCGTATTTAGTTCTATGTTGCTACTGTCTTTAATTCCAAGTCCGGCATCGGTTAGGTTAGAGCTGCCAATGATGTGAAAGTTCTTTCTTGGGTCTTTGTCGCTGTAGATGTATGTTTTTGCATGGCAAAAATTTAGCTGAATTGATTTTACTTGGACTTTGTCTTGTTGCAAAAACACAACTGCTTTTTGAGCTGCTGTGCTTAACGAAAGTGGTCCGCTTATACCAGTGTTGCCATTTAGCAAGTCAATTACTTTGTTAAATTGTGCCTCTTCTTGCATTAAATTGCCTAAAACTAGTCTGAATTTCTCGGCTTGGTTTATTTCGTCGTTCATTAATGCCAAAGCATTAACAGAGAAGAAACCTGTTACAAGGTCAAGACTACCGCTTTCAGTGTAGTTTTGGATGAATTCAAACACTTTTTTGTTTTTATTATTAACTAATAGCATATAATGTGCCCAAATTTAATGTTGTGAGTATCGGAAATTATCGTCAAGCGTTGACTAAAAAGTGACTTTTTGGGTTTTACCGACGGGTTGGCGTTGGGTGCCAGGGCAAAACCAAATCTGCCATTTGTGGGGTTGGCTAAAATGACTCGCTGTGTTAATTTGTCTTTCAGCGGTGCTCGTGAATGCCCCGCATTTGTTTTTAAAAAATGCGGAAGGGAAACAAATAAAAAACTTTGCGTACGCAATGGGTGTCGGCTTACTCGCTCTCCGCTTAAACTATGGTCTGTATGTTGGTCACCTTTCAAAATGGTTTGTCCTTGTGCTAATGTTCAATTTTTTGCAGTTTCGTAATACACTTGCCGCTAACTCTTTCAATCCCCATTTCATCTTGGCTTTGAAAAATCAAGAAAAAAACCATTTAGATTCTTTCAAAATGAATGGCGAGCACAGACCTTGACTAAGACCAGCAAGGCAGCAGGGCGCGCTTGCGGGAATGGTTCTAAGGTGACCTGCGTTATCGCCGAACGGCCCAGCTTAATAATTTCCTCTGTCATTGCAGAGCTGCTCTAAGACTGGTAGAGAGCTCGGGTCTGCTTTTTTCAAGTTGGAGATCTACCGCAGCAATTTCAGGGTTCGGGCAGATCAGCTCAGGCGTAGGTTGCCGGGTACTCCCCGAACGGTATTGTCGGTTTTGCCAGACAAGTACATCCCCCCTGTATTGAAGAAGAGTGAAGAGGCGAGCCATACTCGGATGAGTTGACGCGGGAACCTGTCCCCGTGGGCCGGTGCGTTGCAGTTGGCAAGCGCTCAAAAATAAAAGCAATATCCCCATTACTATGGCCTTTTTCATAGTGCATGCCAACCAGACAATTTAGTGCGCCAACTAAAAAACTTTGCGTAGCTGCCAGCCCGCTAACATTTTCGCATAATTAAGCCGTTCCCAGGCATGCGGGTCAGGTGCAGAATGCAAATTTAATACCCCGCGTGCGTCTGCTACATGAGCATAGTTCATTTTATCGAGCCATAAATCCAATTCATGTAGGATGTCACGAACGGCTTGCGGGCCACGCTGCAACACGGCAGAGGCTACCTGTAAAGCATGGGCGCCGGCTAACACGGCTTTAGCGGCATCCATCCCCGAATGAATACCGCCGGTGCAAGCTAAAGACAAATTTGTCTGTGTTGACAATAGCGCTAAGGCGTGCAGACGCAGCGGCAATTCTTGTGAAGAAGAAAGGTGTAAGGTGCGATCGACATTAAGTTCATCGGGGGATATATCGGGCTGAAAAAAACGATTAAAAACGGCAATACCGGCAGCGCCGGTTTTCTCAACTTTAGCGACAAAGCCGGGCAGCGAAGAATAAAAGGGACTTAGTTTTACGGTTACGGGAATTTGCAGTTGTTTTACGACAGATTCAATAATGGCAATTTGCCGCTCTTCGACTAAGGCGCTAGAAATGTCTTTGGAGGTAATCACATCGTAGAGGTTTAATTCAAGGGCATCGGCGCCGGCTTCTTGCAGTTTGGCGGCATAAGAGGTCCAGCCCCCCGGGGTGGCGCCATTGAGGGAAGCAATGACGGGTACTCTAACGCGCTGTTTTATTTTTTTTAACATATAGATATAGTGCTCCCCATCTACAGGGAACAAATCACTTTCTGGCATAAGGCTGCGCGCTTCGGCATCGAGATCCAACCGCGTATCAATAAAATAATGCGCACCCATCTGTTCATGTATTAACTGTTCTTCAAAAAGCGAGTGCATGATAACGGCAGCAGCGCCTGCTTCTACAGCGGCGGCAGTAAATTCAATGTCTTTAGATACGGGGCTTGCAGCAAGCACTAATGGGTTTTTAAGTTGCAGCCCTAACCAATCCGTTGTTAAATTAGCCATGGTGTCTCTCCGGAGGTAAGTGAATTTGTGCTAACTGTTCATAGAGAGAGCGCCGCTGTTTAATCGCATCGCGTGCGGCTTCTAATAAAATATTGTAACGTTCGGGGGAGCGCAATTGCACCATTTTAAAGCGTGCTTCGTTTTCCATATACTCGGCCACATCGATGGCAGGCGCGTTGGAATCTAACACTAAAGCGCTTTCACCTTTATCTATATTTTGTGGATTAAAGCGATAGAGAGGCCACATGCCGCTGGCAACGGCTTTTTTTTGCTGGCCGGGTGATTTTACTAAATCATAGCCATGGGCAATACAGGGGGAGTGAGCTATAATAAGCGAAGGCCCGGGATATGAGGCTGCTTCTAAAAAAGCTTGCACAGTTTGCTTGCTGTGTGACTGTAAAGCCACTTGCGCCACATAGACATGGCCATAACTCATGGCTAAAAGTCCTAAATCTTTCTTGCGACTGCTTTTGCCTGCTGTGGCGAATTTTGCCGAAGCTCCTAATGGTGTAGCTTTTGAAGCCTGCCCACCTGTGTTGGAATAGACTTCGGTATCGAGTACTAAGATATTGATGTTTTTTTGTGAGGCCAGTACGTGATCTAAGCCGCCATAGCCAATATCATAAGCCCAACCATCCCCCCCAATGAGCCAAACGGTTTTAGGCGCTAAGGCGTCTATTTGCTTTAGCAATTCTTGGCTTTGGGGGGATGTATCTTTTAATAAAATGTCGCGCAGTTCTTTTAACGCGGTGCGTCTTAAAGCTGCCCACTCATGGCCATTTCCAGAGTCGTTGAGCTTGGCAAGCAGTGCTTGCGGCAGCCGGTCTGCCATTTGTTGCAATAGCCAGCGAGCGCTTTTTTCTCTGGTCTCAAGGGCTATACGCATGCCTAAGCCAAACTCAGCATTATCTTCAAAAAGAGAATTGGCCCATGCGGGACCATGCCCCTCCCGATTGACCGTGTAAGGGGTGGTGGGTAAATTGCCACCATAAATAGAAGAGCAGCCGGTGGCGTTAGCAATTAGCAAGTGATCGCCAAACAATTGGGTAAGCAGGCGGATGTAAGGTGTCTCGCCGCAGCCGGCGCAGGCCCCGGAAAATTCAAACAGCGGCTCGCGCAATACTGCAGTTCTGCGGTCAATGGGCAATGAAGCTAAATTAGCGCTTTGTATATGGGTAAAAAATTCCCAGTGGCGCGCTTGCTTTTCTCGGTGCAAGGCTAATGGTTCAGCAACCAGCGCTTTGCGTTTAGGCGCTTTGCGGTCTCTCGCCGGGCAGACTTCAATACACAAGCCACAGCCGGTGCAATCTTCAGGGGCAATTTGCACAGTAAACAATTTGTCAGCCAGGCTATCTTCAAAAGATACCGGTACGTTAAGAAAATTCTCGGGGGCGCCGGCAAGTTCGGTTTTATCAAATACCTTGGTCTGTATGGCCGCATGGGGACAAATCATCGCGCAATAATTACACTGTACACATAAGTCACTTTGCCAAACGGGTATCTCGGGTGCCAGTGCTCGTTTTTCAAATTTGCTGGTGCCAGTGGGCCAACTGCCATCTACGGGAAAAGCACTTACCGGCAAATCATCCCCGCGACCCTCCAGCAACAGTTGCGTGACATTTTGAATAAAAGCAGGGGCGTTAGCAGCTATACTTGTCCGCCGCAAGCGCTCCGTGCCTACCTCTTTAGGCAGGGGGATTTCTTGCAATGCCTCTAAAGCGCCATGTAAAGCCGCCAAATTGCGCCGCACAACTTCACTGCCGCGTTTGCCCCATGTCTTTAAAATAAAATTTTTTATATGCTCCATGGCTTCTTCAAAGGGTAACACGCCCGCAAGCCGAAAAAAACAAACCTGCATGACCGTACTAATGCGCCGGCCTAAGCCCGCTTGCTCGGCAACGGCATTGGCATTGATAATAAAAAGACGGCAGTTATTCTCAATTAATTTTTTTCTATCTGGCGATGGCAGCGAAGAAAAAAAAGTATCCGGCGGGCTTGCAGTGTTTACTAAAACAGTGCAGCCCGGTTTTACGGCACTTAAGACATCTCTTTTTTCAAAAAACTCGGCATCGTGAATGGCTATAAAATCCGCTTTCGTTATGCGGTAAGTAGCATGAATGGGTTTAGGGCCAAAACGTAAATGGGAAACCGTCGTTGAGCCCGACTTTTTAGAATCATATTCAAAATGTCCTTGAGCAAAAAGAGACGTTTCTTCCCCTATAATTTTAATGCTACTCTTGTTGGCCGATACGGTGCCATCTGAACCCAAACCATAAAAAAGACATTGCGTTAAGCCCTTATGTTCGATGGTAAAATTAGGGTCATAGTTTAATGAGCTATGAGAAATATCATCATGAATGCCAACGGTAAAACGCAATTTCGCTTGGGGGGATGTCATGTTCTCAAAAATAGCTTTAACCATGGCAGGAGTAAATTCCTTTGAACCTAAACCATAGCGCCCTGAAAATAACTTTGGCATGTTAGCAATTTTTCCTGCGCTTAAGGCCATAACCAAAGCAGAAGCAATTTCTTGAAATAAAGGCTCCCCCGAAGAGCCAGCTTCTTTAGTGCGGTCTAGTATAGTAAGGCGCTTTACATTAGGCGGCAACACAGATAGAAAATCAACTAACGAAAAAGGACGAAACAGCCTTACTTTAATAAGACCAACTTTTCTGTCTTGCGCGTTGAGGTACTCGACGGTTTCTTGGGTACACTCAGCGCCCGAGCCCATCTGGACAATGACATCCATAGCATCAGGCACCCCAATATAGTCAAACAACTTGTATTCTCTGCCCGTAAGTTGGGCAAACTCACTAAATACTTCTTTTAACAGCTTAGGAAAAGCAGCATAAAAAGGTTCAACTGCTTCCCGCGATTGAAAAAATACATCAGGATTTTGGGCACTACCCCTAATAGTAGGCTGTTCCGGATTTAAAGCCCGCGAGCGAAAAGCGGTAATCGACTCTTCTTTAATTAACTGGCGCAAGTCTTCATCGGCAAGCACAACAATTTTACTAATTTCATGAGAGGTGCGAAAACCATCAAAAAAATGCAACACAGGAATTCGCGAACGCAAAGTAACACTGTGACCAATGGCGGCAAAGTCATGGGCTTCTTGGGCATTGTTAGAACATAAAAGCGCCATTCCCGTATTGCGAGCGGCCATGACATCAGAGTGATCGCCAAAAATAGATAAGGCATGGGTGGCAATGGTGCGCGCAGCTACATGCATACAAAAAGGCGTAAGTTCGCCGGCTATCTTATGCAAGTTAGGCAACATTAGCAGTAAACCCTGTGAAGCTGTAAAGGTGGTAGTAAGCGCTCCTGCTTGCAGTGAACCATGTACCGCGCCGGCGGCCCCCCCTTCAGATTGCATTTCAATTACTTGAGGAAAGGCGCCCCACACATTAGGTCGCTCATCGGCGGCCCAAGCATCCGCATGTTCGCCCATGGGGGAGGCGGGGGTGATGGGATAAATGGCAATAACTTCGCTTAGGCGGTAGGCGACATCGGCAACTGCTTCGTTAGCGTCGAGGGTTCGGGTGTCTGCGCGTCGCATTGTGGTCGCTTAAAGATAAATTTTACTTTTCTGCTTGTAAATAAAATTTTACAGCTTTGGAACTTTCGGGGGCAGCTAACTGGCGTGATGACTATGACCCAAAAATTCCACTTTAAGGCGTCAAGACAGTTGCGATCCTGTAAAATGTGTTTTAGCTGGGTAAATGGATTGTCGATGGGCTGCATTCCTGCGATCATCCCCCTAATTTCGGTGTTCGTAAGACCAAATTTCTGGCCGTTTATCTCTTTACAGAGTAAAATACCCCTATGAGGTGGCAGTATGGTCAATATTTTTGTGGATGGAATTGAAGTTTCTGTAGATGAATCCAAGAACCTAATTGATGCGTTGAAAGAAATCAACATCGATGTGCCCCATTTCTGCTATCATCCGAAATTAGAAGTCGTGGGAATGTGCCGTATCTGTCTTATCGAGACCGGTATGACCAAAATAGATCCGGCAACGAAAGCTCCGGTACTGGATGAAAACGGCAAGCCCGTTGTGATGTGGAACCCCAAGCTGCAAGCTGGTTGCAATACGGCAATTACGCCGGGCATGCATATCAATGTGGCTTCAGACAAAGTAAAAAAAGCCCGTGAAGGGGTGATGGAATTTCTCCTCATTAACCATCCTCTCGATTGCCCGGTGTGTGATAAATCAGGCGAATGTTCACTGCAGAATTATTCTTTTTCTGTTGGCCATGAGACTACCCGTTACAAAGAAGTGAAGCGGAATATCCCCCAAGAAAAAATTGGCACGAACCTGCTCATCAACCACAACCGTTGTATTCTCTGTTACCGTTGCGTGCGTTTTGACCGGGATATTGTGGGCGTACATGATCTTGAAATGCAGGCTCGTGGGAATGACACGGTTATTGCCTACACCCCACCTAATGGTGCGGGTAGCGGTCTTCTCGACCATAACTACCAGGGTGCTTTAGCGGATATTTGTCCTGTGGGTGCCTTGCTCAATGAAAATATCCTGTTCCGTTCCAGAGTCTGGTGGTATGAACAGAACCAGTCCATCTGCCACGGCTGTTCAACCCTGTGTAATGTGACCACCAATATAAAGAATAACGAAATTTACCGTTATATGCCGCCGGAAAATCCAGAAAAAAATGGCTATTTCATTTGTGATAAAGGTCGTTTTTCGACCAGCGATTTTTCTCGCGATAGACTGTTCAGCTACCTGCTTAAAGGGCATGCCTCAAAGTCAAAAGATGTTTTGCCCCAGATCGCGGAAAGAGTGCAATTAGCGCACAATATTCTGGTAATTGGCGGTACGACAGAGTCCCAGGAAGACCTGGCCGGTATTCAAGAAGCCACTACTACATGGGAGCGGCTGGGCAAAGCAGTGAAGTGGGAATACCGCACCCTCGATTATATGTGGAATAATGAGTGGGATGTACAGATTGATTTTCTATTGATGAAAGACCAGCGACCCAACAGTGCTGGTGTGCGGGCTTTAGTCAGCGGTTTGGCTAACAGGAATGAGTATGAAAGTGCTGTAAAAGCCGCCGATCTGATATTTGTAGTCAATGAATTTGCCGCGCCTTATGCTTACCGCACGGATAATTTTGAAGAATTAAAGCAAAATCCGCTCTATCGTCTGCTTGAGCAGAATAACCTATGGGATCGGGTCATTGTGCTAGGCACGCACGCTAACAGCGCTACGGCCAGCGCCCTGTCAGCTTTCCCGGTACTGGCTTTCCCGGAAAAAGCGGGCACCTTTATTGATAAAAAAGGCATGGCAAGAAAAAGTCAGGTAAGCCTCAAGGCGCCCCAAGGATTACCTTCCTCGGCGCAAGTATTGGCGGCTCTCAACCGCTATGTCGAACAGAATGCCGCAGTTACGGTTTAACGGAGCGTTATATGGCCACAAAAACCATCAAAGTCAGTGAAAAATACGCCTGGAAGTGGTATGAAAAATTTTATTTCATGTCCATTTCACTGGGGATGTTCGTAACCCTTAAGCATTTTATCAAGTCGGCTTTCCTGCGCCAGCAGGTAACCGTCAGTTACCCGGAAGAGCGTAAACCTCTCTCCAGCCGTTTTCGTGGCCTGCACCGCCATAAAAGAGATGAGGAGGGGCGCGAGCGCTGTACGGCCTGTTACTGTTGCCAGTGGGTTTGTCCGGCCGATGCCATCCACATTGAAGCTGCTGCCGTTAAACCAGAAGAGCAGCATCTCTACCGCGAAGATAAGTATGCCAAAGTATTTAATGTGGATCTGTTGCGCTGTATTTTCTGCGGGTTGTGCGAAGAGGCCTGCCCCAAAGGTGCCATTTATCTTGATGGCGGCATTCCCATGCCGGATGATAGCCGTGACCGCTTGATTTTGACGAAAGAAATGATGATGGAACCCACCGGGGGGAAAATAATCGGTGAGCGCCTTTGATGTCGTTACATAGTAAAATTGAAGAGATCTTTGAAAAAAAAGCGGCAGATCCTGCTATTTTGCAACAAAAAGAATCTATTGAAGCCATTGAAGAAACTCTCGCCTTGTTAGACAGTGGTAACATCCGCGTGGCTGAACCGGTCGGCGGTACTTGGCAGGTCAATGCCTGGGTTAAGAAAGCCATCCTGCTGTACTTTGGCATTCGTAATATGAGTACTATGTATGCGGGGGATATTGAATACTGGGACAAGATACCCCTGAAAAAAGATTATGGGGCAGCTAAGGTGCGGGTGGTGCCGCCTGCGGTAGCCCGCTATGGTTCCTATATTGAGCCCGGGGCTATTCTCATGCCTTCGTATGTCAATATAGGTGCTTATGTTGGCAGCGGTTCCATGGTAGATACCTGGGCAACGGTGGGCAGTTGCGCCCAGATCGGTAGGAATGTCCATCTTTCTGGCGGGGTTGGCATTGGTGGGGTATTAGAGCCGCCACAGGCTGAGCCGGTGATTATTGAAGATAACGCTTTTCTGGGATCCCGCTGTGTGGTTGTTGAAGGCGTGCGGGTCGAGACAGGCGCGGTACTAGGCAGCGGAGTTATCCTGACGGCTTCTACGAAAATCATTGATGTCACTGGTAAGGAGCCGGTGGTCATCAAAGGCCGGGTACCGGCAAATTCCGTAGTGATCCCCGGTACGATTCCCAAAGAATTTCCCGCGGGCACCTACCAGGTTCCCTGTGCGCTGATCATTGGAAAAAGAAAAGAAACGACCGATTTTAAAACGAGTTTGAATGATGCCCTTCGTGATTTTGAAGTGAGCATATGAATCCCAAAGCGTTAGAATTACCTACAGTATCACCGGTTGCGGTAGCGGTATTTTTTGCTATTTTAACTTTACTTCTGCTGTTTTTTCTGCTGTTGAAGTTGCGCCAGCACAAGATTGACGCCAATACTGCGGCCTGGTTAAACCTCTATCATTATGCCTTGCGCCGTGGTGTTTTAGGTAAACAGATGGCGCCTATCAAAGCCTTTTTTGCTACCCTCAATCGCGATGAAAAAGAACAAATACCGGGTAACCGTACCCTGTTCCGTCGTTTATTCCTTCCTTTTCTTGAAAAATACCGGGGTATTTCTGAAGCGCAAAAAGTGGAGCTGATAGAAAAAATTACTCCAGAAACCGAAGTATCTATCGAAATTAGAGTGCCATCCGACCTGCATTTAGGTGAAGCGTGCGCACTTGAGTTTAACCGGGAGCATCGCCTGGGGTTTCTGGTGAAGATGCGGGGTAACCAGGCTTTGTTTTCGCTGCGTAACTGGGTTCCTGCCGATAAGCTGAGTGGCACTCCAATTACCGTGTATGCCTACCGTCACGGCCATGGGGGATATACCATGAAGGGAGTGATCAACAAGGCAGCCCCCAATGGTATGATTGTTGATTTTACTGGCGAAATTTCTTTTCGCGGCAATGAACACCTTATGGCGTTTCTGGAATGGGATTTGTATCTTTCGCAGTGGCCGCCGCCAGAGATTTCCACTAGCAGCGAAGGTGATTCGGAAGGGGTACCGCAGGTTCCTGTTGTGGCAGGATTTCATGCCACCAGTGAGAAAGTCTCTGATCGGGCCATGCTGGTGCGACTTAACGAGCCGGTGCCGCTGAAAGTGTTACAGTCGCAGGAATTATGGCAACTGGAAACCCACCTGCCGGATGGTCATCCTATTGAATTGCGCGTAAAACTTATCCCGTCTCCCAAAGTCAGGGGCCGGTATATTCTAAAGTATATGGATATTGATGAAGTAACACGCAACCTTATATGGGAGACTATCAAACAGAACAATCCGGTTCGTGAGCTGATCCATTGATGATTAATTCGACCGCAATCTCCCTGCAGTCATCTCTGCGGGCGCAAAACTGGCAGACTTCGTAAATCTTATCCGGGAAGTTCTCTTTTTGGGTGACGCGAAAGCCTAATTTAGCAAAAAAATCAGGTACATAGGTCAAGGCAAATACCCGTAACGGTTTATGTTCGTAACTATTACGCAGGTACTGCAGCGCTGCCTCAACAACAGAGCGGCCGATCTGTCGCCCCTGGCTGTCTTTTTTGACCACTAAAGCTCTTATCTCGCAGAGATCCTTGCGGAAAAATATGACCGAGACTGTGCCGATAATTTCATCATTTTGGCGGTACACCCAGGTGCGCTCGATATCCGCCTGAATTTGCTCGCGGCTTCGCGGCAATAAAATTTTTTCTGCTACATAAGGCAGTGTAAGTTGGTAAATACCTTCAATATCTCTCTCAGAGGCGCGAAAGACCTGATTGGGGTGGGCAGTTTCCGGGGTCACTTTTTGTACATGATGGCGCTGCGGAACTCTGGCATGCTTTTTACTAAGGAAAGGTGCTGGTAAGCCGCATTCTTGCCCTCGATTGGCCCGACATAGACTTTTACTTTTTTACCGCTGCGCGCTAAAAAAACTGGCAAACCCTGTTTCTTCAGCTCTCTGCCATGCAGGTAGGCGTCTTTTTCGTCAGAATAAATTTTGGCCAGAATGAGATAAGCATCTTTACTATTTTTTAAGGCCTGCTCCACCTGCTCCTGGACGGCGACAACTTTCTTTTCATTGGCTGGCTGGGCTAAAGCTTCACTGTTTTTTTCAATCCGAATGGAGTTATGAATTTCTTTTGTCTCTGGGGGAGCTATATTGGCGGTGGAGATCTCTTCGCCTACGGCATTATTTTCAATTTGTCGGGTGTAGCTGTAACGTTCCCATCGGCTGCCAAATACTAGACCAGCCAGGAATATGCCCATGGCGGCAATTGCCAAAAGGGTATTGCGGTTTGACAAAGGAGAATGACGTCTCTTTTTTTCCTGGGCCATTTCGCTTAAGCTGACCCTTCTCTTCTGGCGATAAAAGCGTCCGAAATCTATGTCTTGCATGATTTATTTTCGTAACAACTTATATAAATTTACAGGAAAAAACCAAAACGTTTTCTTTTTTTTATTCACTGTACTTTTTTAGCAGTTCAGCCGATACCCAATAAAGGTGAAACGTACCCAGAGCTTAGTATTGCTGGCGTTATATTTTGCTGCATCCGGTTTGTGGTCCCTTGTACCGGATCGCGTAGGTGTGGAGCGCAAATTAAAAGAGAACCGGTATTTTCTGGAATTTATCAACTGCGGCGTCAGTAATTTCAAAGAAGAAAAAAGCCAGAACCTGCTGCGCGAAGCCGCTGTTTTGCATTTTAGGGGCTACCGAGCTTACCTGCAGGGTAACTATGATATTGCACATGGTTTTATTCGCGAAAGCCAGTTGGTGCTGCGCGATTTGTATGTCCATATGTATGATACTGTCTATCGTCGCGATGCGCTGCATTTGTTACAGAGTAATTCCGTTGTGGTCGTCAGCAGCCGCGATGAGCGCGCTATCCGGTTGTTGAATTTAGGGTACCGCGATGTGAAGCATGGGGATATCTATCGCCGTAAAGGCTATCATTATCCCGAACATCTCTATTCTGTTAAAATTTATCTATATATCGACGCTCTCAAATACCTGCGCCAGGCCAAACGCTATGCCTTTCTCGCCCTAATAGAATCGAAGACACCATTACCCGATAAGGCAGATTTCAAAGTTCAGACATCGGAAGAATATTTCAATAAGCAAGAAGCCGAGCTACAAGCAGATTACTTGCGGGTGCGCAACCTGTTGACCAATATGATTAACCGCAGGATGTTTGAAGACAGTTACAACTATTTTACCCACCATAATGATAACTATGGTCTTATTGGGGCACAGAGCGAGAACCTACTGGAGAAATACCTGCTGGAGGCCGGGGCGACGACTGACGAGAGCAAAGCTGCTACTAGAGAAAACCGTTAACCGGTGGCGGTCAAGTTAACCGCTGCGCTCTGTCGATAATGACAGAGGATGCACGAACATCAGGAACAGCCAACCATAGTGAAATTGGTATCGCGTATAGAAGCTGCTCCGCCACCCCTAAATCGAATGCCGGGAAAAAATATTCTCTTGTTAGATCCTCGCCCGGTGCGCCATACCGAAAGGATTGCAGATTTATTTTATGTATTATTCAAACGGGATAACTAATACCACGGGTTATTTGGGGGATTGTTTAGAGGCTTGCTGCTGGTAAGCACCTAAGCAATCCTCCTTATTCTTAGAATTCCTTAGCAGAGCTATGTTTCCTGAACAGAATGGGGAATTCCACACCAAGAAAACCAGCCCCCAGGCGACATAATGCATTTTTTTGAGTCACTAACAAATCCTACGGGGGGGATGTCACTTGTAAGCAAAAGCCTCAACCTTACTCAGGGGTCTAAAAGCCCCCCAGCGGGGGATGTAAGCAGTAGGTCTTAAGTTCAGGAATTCCTGAACTTGTGATGGGGAATTTCCCACCAGGGATGCGACATAATGTATGTTTTAGTAACTAACAACCCCTCGCAAGGGGGTGATACCGTCCCCCTGTTCAGGAATTCCTGAACAGATAGGGAATTCCCATCAGAAAAACCATCCCAATGCGACATAATACAAGTTTTTGAGTCACTAAAAAACCCCTGCAGGCAGTTATTCGTTTACAGGATTGCTGGGGGTTTACTGCTGCTGGGTTTATGTCTTGAGTTTTTGTTTTTTCGCTGCAGGCATGAAGATATTATTTAAGATCAGCCGATAACCGGGCGAATTACGGTGCAGGCTAAGGTCGGTAGGGGGATCCCCCACCATATGCTGGTAATCTTCAGGGTCATGGCCCCCATAGAAAGTAAAGAAGCCCTTGCCAAAGCTGCCATAGATATATTTTACCCGGTCGGTTCCCAAAGTTTGCCCTAAAATAAGTACCCGCGGTTTCAGTTTATCGAGGCGAAAGGCGGTTGTCTGGCCCAGAAAGCCTTTAATTTCGCGGCGGTGGTTTTGGGTCAGCAATGTCGGTATGGGATCAATACGGGCGTTAAATTCAAACAGGGTGAAAAAATCTTTATGCTGCAGCAGGCCGTCACGTTGCGGGTTGATGTCAATATCAGCAAATTCATAGATGTTGGGATCTGTGATGACAGCAAAATTGGTAAAAGCAAAGGTTTTGTCATATTCTAATTTCTTCTGGTAGTCAGGGGTTAAGGGGGTGTGGTCGATAGCTGGGTCAACGATATCGATATTCTGGGCCGCCAGAGCGACATCCAGCGAATCGGTCGCGGAGCACATGGCAAAGAGAAAGCCACCATCTGCCGTGAATTTCTGTATGGCCAGGGCGATATCTTTTTTTTGGTCAGCGACCCGTTGGTAGCCCAGTCGGCGTGCTAAAGCCTCGGCTTCCAGGCGGCGGGCTTGGTACCAGTGCATATTGCGGGCATAGCCATAAAATTTACCATACTGCCCGGTGAAATCTTCATGATGCAGGTGCAGCCAGTCAAAGTCCACCAGTCGGCCCTGGAGTACTTCTTCGTCCCACAAGCGTTGGTAGGGAATTTCGGCATAATCGAGAGCGAGTTGCACGGCGTCATCCCATGGATCCGTACCCGGTGGTTTGTAGATGGCGATGCGCGGCGCTTTTTCGAGGGGTAACCGGGCGATATTTTCTTTTTCCGTTAGGCGATCAATTTCTGCAGAGAGCTGCGCAGAGAAGGGCTGGGTGGTTACATTGAGCTGGGCTGCCCGCTGGACTACCGCCGGCGTGGCTGGTACCGTGAACGACCCGGCGCGGTAGTTGAGCAGAACCTCCGCTTTACCGCCTGCTTGTAAAACTTGATAGACTAAGCCATAGGCTTTTAGGTGATCGAGTTGGCTGTCATCCATTGGTATGAGCAACTGTTCGGCAGACAATGGCCAGCAAAGTGCCATAACAAGTAAGCTGTGCCGCAATAGATGGCAAGGCGCCATGGGGTAGCTCCGCAGCAGGGGGGATGGCTTTACTGTCACTTCTTCAACAGGTAATCAATAAATTCACGTACCGCGCCTTTGCCGCCGGGCAGATCGCAAATATAGTCTGCTATATTTTGGACTTGTTCTATGGCATCAGCTGGGCAGGCGGAGATTCTGACCTGTTTCATGGCGGCGAGGTCGTTAACATCATCGCCGATATAAGCGCTTTGTTTGAGGGTAAAACCATGTTCTTTCAGCCAATGTTCGAGAAAAGTCTGCTTATTGTTGATACCGCAGTGCACTTCTTGGATGCCCAAATCGCGGCAACGCGCCCGTACCGCTTCAGACTCTCGCGAGGTGACGACGACAAATACCCTGCCGGAATCGATCCACTCCTTGATGCCATGACCGTCTTTGACGTGAAAGACTTTGAGCATTTCGCCGTTGGCGCTGAAATAGAGAGAGCCATCCGTTAAGGTGCCATCGACATCACAGAATAATACTTTAATATCTTTTTTCTTCGCCATGAATTGCTCCTTATGACTGCGAATGTCCTCAAAAATTAGCCTTCATCCCGGGGGAGTAAGCGCTCAGTCTTCAAAACATGACCGAAGCTGCGCCCAAGTCCCAGGAACCTTTCCGATAGGTACATCCGCACGAGCCCCCCGGGGCTGTCAAATCGGATTGTTTGTCCTTGTGCAATCGCTCTAGCTTGCGCGGCGTCGAGGTTGACCTGCGGTAACCAGAACAACCCCCGGTCTGTTGGCAATAGGTCTTCTGCAGTAAGCTCTGCGGGTTTTTTACAGTGCTGTAGTGTTATGTCACCAATGGCGATTCTTTCGAGGGCACTTAGGTGGCCGACAGTACCCACAGCCAAAGCAATATCCCGAGCTAATGCTCTAATGTAGGTGCCGGCAGAGACCGTGCATTCCAGTTCCCAAATAGCAGGGGGATGGACAGGCCGCATACAGGCTTCATATACAGTAACTTCCCGTGCGGCGAGTGTGAAATTGCTACCTGCTCTTGCAAGAGTATGCGCCCGGGTGCCGGCAATTTTAACGTTAGAATAGATGGGCGGAACCTGTGAGCTGGTGCCCGAAAATTGACGCAGGCAATTGGCCAACAACTCGGCAGTTAGGTGGCCGATTTCCCCTCGGGAGGTTATTTCGCCAGTTAAGTCATCCGTCGTGGTTGCTGAGCCAAAGGTAATCTGCGCCCGGTAGCGTTTGGGCAAGGTATGAAAGTAAGATAAAAAACGCGTTGCGTTGCCGTAGGCAGCAATTAAGAGGCCCGAAGCGAAAGGATCGAGAATTCCCTCAAGGCCGGCTTTGCCCCGAAGTGCTGTGATCGCTTCATCAAGGCAAGCTCGAGAAGTAATGCCACTTCTTTTATAGAGAAAAATAAATCCATTGCGTCGGTATTTTCGCGGCGGTCGGGGCATGGGATGAGCTGGCGGATGATGCTGCAGGGAAAAATCTTTTTTCCTATAGTGCATGGCTAATTATAGTTTACAGGCTAAGTGCAAATGAGTTATTGTCCCTGCAGCCCACTGTATTTCTGTCGTGGAGCAGGCGGAAAGCCTTAGCTGGCGCCAGTGTATGCAGTAAAAAAACCTTTTTGTTTTCAGACAACCTGCTGGAGGATTTTTGCCTTGTCCAGGTTCGGCTTTGGTCGGTAACGCCGCTGTCATATACCTGTGGTGGCGTCGCTATGGTGTGGAGTATTCCAGGCTATCGTTAGAGAGGTAGCTCTTCTCTGCTGGAATTTGGGAATAGGTGAGCCAAGGCTGCTTGGGTGGTAGTTTTGCCTTATCGGGGATATTTTGTATGTCTCGGGTGTTTCTGCAGGGGGTTGTCGGAACAAAAAAGTTTGCCGCGGTGACGCAGGTTTATAATCTGTCCGTCTGAGAATTCACCGCAATTTATTGAAGGAGACGAGAAATGGCTAAAGAGAAATTTGATAGAAGCAAGCCGCACGTGAACGTCGGTACCATCGGCCACGTTGACCACGGCAAGACTACGCTGACTGCCGCTATTACTACTGTATTAGCGCGCAAGATTGGCGGAAAGAACAAGGCAGTCAGCTATGCTGAGATTGATAATGCGCCTGAAGAGCGTGCCCGGGGTATTACCATCGCGACATCCCACCAGGAATATGAAACCGAAAAGCGCCACTATGCTCACGTGGACTGCCCGGGTCACGCTGACTATGTGAAGAACATGATCACGGGTGCGGCCCAGATGGATGCTGCTATTTTAGTGGTCTCGGCGGTTGACGGTCCCATGCCACAGACGCGTGAGCACATTCTGCTGGCCCGTCAGGTAGGGGTTCCCCAGATCGTGGTGTTCCTCAACAAAGTTGATATGCTGCCTGAATCAGACCGCGCCGAGTTGCTGGAGCTAGTTGAGATGGAAGTTCGCGACCTGTTGAACCAGTACAAGTTCCCCGGCAACGAAATTCCATTTGTCGCTGGATCAGCTTTGAAAGCGGTTGAAGGTGATACGAGTGAGTTGGGTGAAGGTGCCATCCTTAAGCTGGCTGAAGCTCTCGATACTTATGTAAAAGATCCGGTGCGCGATATAGATAAACCATTCCTGATGCCTATTGAGGATGTATTCTCTATCCAGGGTCGTGGTACTGTTGTCACTGGTCGGATCGAGCGCGGTAAGATCAATGTCAACGAAGAGGTTGAGATTGTCGGTATTCGTGAAACTGCGAAAACCACCGTGACAGGTATTGAAATGTTCCGCAAGCTGCTCGATTTCGGTCATGCAGGCGATAACGTAGGTCTGCTGCTGCGCGGTACTAAGAAAGAAGAGGTGGAGCGTGGTCAGGTTGTCTGCAAGCCAGGTTCCATTAAGCCCCATAAAAAATTCAAGGCTGAGGTTTTGGTCCTCACGAAGGAAGAAGGTGGCCGCCATACTCCTTTCTTTAATAACTATCGTCCGCAGTTTTATTTTAGAACGACGGATGTTACCGGAACCATCATCCTGCCTGCTGGCGTTGAGATGGTTCAACCTGGCGATAATGTAAATTTGGATATTGAGCTGATCTATCCGGTTGCGATGGAAGAAGGCTTGCGCTTTGCGATTCGCGAAGGTGGCCGTACCATTGGCGCTGGTGTTGTAAGTAAGATTACGGAATAACCGTTATGGCAATGCAGAAAATCAGGGTCAAGTTGCGTTCTTTTGATCATCGACTGTTAGATCAATCGGCGCATGAGATCGTGAATACAGTGCAGCGTACCCGGGCCCGCGTAGCGGGTCCGGTCCCTCTGCCGACTAAGATCGAGAAATTTACCGTGCTGCGCTCAACCTTCATTTCAAAAGATTCTCGTGACCAATATGAAATGAGGACTCATGCCCGCCTGATCGATATTCTCGAACCGACGGAAGATACCATTGACGCCCTGATGAAACTGCAATTGCCGGCGGGCGTGTCGGTAGATATTAAATCTTAAACTGGCAAAATATAGAAATCGGAGATCGCCATGGCGAAAGGCTTACTGGGAACCAAAATTGGCATGATGGGCATGTGGGACAAGAACGGCAAGTATATCGCCGTAACTGCTCTCAAATGTGGTCCCTGTTCCATTTTACAGGTAAAGACACCTGACAAGGATGGCTATAGCGCTGTTCAGATTGGTTTTGGCAAAATAAAAGAAGAAAATTTATCCAAGGCAGAAAAAGGTCACCAAAAGAAAGCCTTTGAAGCTACCGGTATCTATGTTCGCCACGCCATAGAGCTTAGGGATTTTCCCGACGCCGCAGAGGTAGGCAAGCAGCTGGATTTGTCGATGTTCGCCGAAGGCGACAGGGTTTATGTCACCAGCTTTTCTAAAGGGCGTGGGTTCCAAGGTGTTGTTAAGCGTCATGGTTTCGGTGGCGGGCGCAAGTCGCACGGCTCAACCTTCCACCGGGCGCCCGGTTCCGTTGGTGCGGGAACAGATCCCAGTGAGGTTGTCAAGGGCAAGAGGCTGCCTGGCCGCCAGGGTGGCAAAAAGACAACGATCGTCAACATGAAGGTAGTGCGCATTATTCCCGAAGAGAACCTAATGCTTGTGCAGGGTTCGGTGCCGGGTGCCGCTGGTAGTTCTGTGTATGTGTACCAGAAGTAATTAGGTGGGGAACATGAGTCTTAAAATACTAAATTTTCAGGGCGCAAGTGTTGGTCAGGCAGAGATGCCTGCCGGAGTGCTGGTCACGGAAGTAAACCGTCATCTTATCTGGGAAGCCATTAAAGCTGAACAGGCCAATAAGCGCCAGGGAACCCATAAAACTAAGACCAAAGCAGAAGTAAGCGGTGGCGGCCAGAAACCATGGCGCCAAAAAGGTACCGGTCGTGCCCGCCAGGGGTCAACACGTAACCCGCAATGGCGTCACGGTGGTGTGGCCTTTGGTCCGGTGCCTCGTGATTATAGCGAAGATTTTCCTAAAAAGAAGAAAGCGGTCGCATACCGGCATATTCTGACGGGCAAACTACAGGATAACCGGCTGGTTGTTCTGGAAGACATCCCTCTGAAATCGCCATCCACCAAAGAGGCATTTAAGGGCCTTGTAAGTGTCATAGAAGCATCCCCCTTTGCAGAGGCCTACAAGGCGGGTCGCAAGATACGTAAAAACGCGAACCGAAACCGCCGGAATGTTACGCTGGTACTTGATTGCGATGATCCCGTTCAGAAGAAATCACTGCGCAATCTGCCATGGCTCAATACAGTTCATGTGGATCGTCTCTCTGCTGAAGCACTGTACTTAAACCATGGTCTGATTATTACAAAAGCTGCGCTCGCCAGGCTCGGTGAAAAATATCAAAGCTGAGGTGTACCATGGATCTCTATGATGTAATTAAAAAGCCAATTGTTACGGAAAAAGCTGAAGCGCTGCGTCGCAATAATTGCTATGTTTTTGAGGTACAACTGGATGCTAACAAGGTTCAGGTTGCCCGGGCAATCAAGCAGATTTTTGGAGTAACTCCGGAAAAGGTGAATATCGTAAACCGGCGTGCTAAAGAAAAGCGCAACCGCCGTGGGGCAGGTTACACTGGCAGAAAGAAGAAAGCCTATGTTTACCTAAAGAAAAATGATAAGATAACATTGTTTGAGGGTGTCTGATGGCTATTAAGAAATTTAAACCAACATCAGCGGCGCGCCGCTGGATGACTGTGCTGAAATCCGATGAAATTACAACTTCAGAGCCTTACAAGCCCTTGCTGGCCTCTAAGCATGAAACAGCTGGCCGGAACAACTATGGACGCATTACGGTACGTCATCGTGGGGGCGGGCATAAGAGAAAGTACCGCATTATTGACTTCAAGCGCAATAAGTTTGATATACCCGCTACTGTAGAGACAGTGGAATATGATCCGAATCGTTCTGCAAATATCGCTCTGGTGTGTTATGCGGATGGCGAGCGGCGGTATATCATAGCTCCGGCGGGACTTAAGGTGGGTATGAAAATTATATCCTCCGCGAAAGTAGAAAACGAAGTTGGTAACTGCGCTCCCATTGGTGTATTGCCTATTGGTGCCAATATTCATAATATTGAAATGAGCATTGGCAAGGGGGGCCAGCTTGCCCGTTCCGCGGGCTCATTTGCTACGATTTCAGGTCGTGATGGCGACTATACCATCATAAAACTGCCTTCGGGCGAAGTAAGAAAGATCCATAACCGGTGTCTGGCTACAATTGGTACGGTAGGTAATGTGGAGCATGAACTCGTTACGATTGGCAAAGCGGGTCGCAGTCGCTGGTTAGGGAAGCGCCCTGCAGTGCGTGGCGTTGCCATGAACCCGGTCGATCACCCTCTTGGTGGCGGTGAGGGGCGCACATCGGGTGGACGTCACCCGGTATCCCCCTGGGGGCAGCCTACCCGCGGGTATAAAACTCGGAATAAGCGTAAGAGTAGTGAGCGCTTTATTATCTCGCGCAAAGATAAAACAAGAGGAAGTAAATAATGTCTCGTTCAGTGAAAAAGGGTCCTTTTATTGACTCGCATCTCTTTAAGAAAGTTGAGAAAGCTCGCGCTTCTAACGACAAAAAGCCAATCAAGACGTGGTCACGTCGTTCTACTATTTTCCCGGAAATGGTAGGAATGACCTTCATGGTGCATAACGGTAAGAGTTTTATTCCCGTTTATGTAAATGAAAACCTGGTAGGGCACAAGTTAGGCGAATTTGCCCCGACGCGGAATTTCAAGGGACATACAAGTCTGGATAAAAAGAAATAAGCAGAATTAAGGGAAGAATATGGAATCCAAAGCAACCACTGGAATTGTCCGTATGTCAGCGCGCAAGGTGCGCCTGGTGGCAGATGAAGTAAGGGGATATGTTTTCCCTGAGGCTGCAGATACATTGAAAAATATGCCGCAGGCTGCAGCTGGGGTAATCTTAAAAACTCTGAAAAGTGCTGCAGCCAATGCCAAACTAATGAGTCCTGAACTTGATGAGTCTGATCTCTATGTGAAAAAGATTTTCGTAGATGCCGGTACATCCTGGAAACGGTTTATTGCCCGTTCGCGCGGTAAAGGCGATAGAATTCTGCGGCGTACTTGTCGGGTGACCGTGGTTCTTTCGGATGAATAAAATTAACAGGAACATACAATGGGACAAAAGACAAATCCTATCGGGCTTAGATTAAAAATTAACAGAACCTGGGATTCCATCTGGTACGCGAAAAAAGAAAATTATGCCAAGATTTTGCATGAAGATTTGGCAATCCGCGAAGCAATTAAAAATCGCTTTAACAAAAGCGGCATTATTCGGGTAGTAATTGATCGTTATCCCGAAAAAATTCATGTAAAGATGCACAGTACCAAACCGGGAATAGTAATTGGCCCCCGGGGCAAAAGTATTGACGCATTGAAGGCCCAGCTCTCGAAACTGGTCAGCAAGCCACTTGAAATTAAAATTATCGAAGTCTCTAAGCCGGATGGTTCTGCCCAGGCCTTAGCAGAGTCAGTGGCCCTCCAGCTGGAAGAACGGGTTGCGTTTAGAAGGGCGATGAAAGGTGCTCTGCGTTCAGCGATCCGCTCTGGCGCTCTGGGTGTCAGGGTAATGGTGTCAGGGCGGCTAAACGGAGCCGATATGGCGCGGCGCGAACAGTACCTTGAGGGCCGTGTTCCCTTGCATACTTTAAGAGCGATGATCGACTATGGTACTGCAGAAGCTGATACCACGTTTGGTAAGATTGGGGTTAAGGTGTGGATTTATAACGGTGATTATCTTGAAGGCAAAGAGTCTGAAGAAGATCGTTATCAGGTAAAGCGTCGCGAAAGTTGATGCTATAGCATAAGGAGAACTGGCAATGTTGGCACCACAGAGATTAAAGTATAGAAAGCCTCACACCGGCAGACTTCGCGGTTTGTCCAAAGGCGGCAATGAGGTTTCTTTTGGCGATGTCGGCCTAAAAGCGGTATCGGCCGAAAGAGTTACATCCCGCCAGATTGAGGCTGCCCGTGTTGCTATGATGCGCCATGTGCGGCGGGGTGCCAAAGTGTGGATCCGCATTTTCCCGGACCGCCCGGTGACCAAGAAACCGGCTGAAACGCGTATGGGTAAAGGCAAAGGTGGCGTTGAGTATTATGTAGCTGTTGTCAAGCCCGGCAAGGTGATGTTTGAGATGGGTGGGGCGGATGAAGCCATCATGATTGAGGCATTAGAACGAGCAGCAGCGAAACTCCCCCTAAAAACGAAAATTGTCAAACGGATTAAGTAAGAGAGGCTTGACGGTATGAATCAAAATCAGTTTATGGTAGGTTCTTATGCTGCGTAAGTCCACAAAAAAAGCCGCGAAGAAAGTTTCTTTCGCAGAAATGGGCAATGAAGAACTCAACTCCATGATGAGAGATTTCAAGAAAGAACTGCAGGAGATCAGGTTCCAGTTTGTGACGGCTTCTGTGCAGAATACTGCCAGAGTCTCGCACTTAAAAAAAGATATTGCTCGCATTAAAACTGTCCTGCGCCAGCGGCAGCTCAGTGAATCCAAGGCTCCTAAGGCATAATTACAGGTATTAGAGGGATATAATGGCAACAGCAGCAAAGACATTAACCGGTACGGTAGTTTCCACCGCGATGAATAAGACCATAACTGTTCTAATTAACTTTCAGAAAATGGAAAAACGGGTACATAAAGTCGTCCGGCGCAGCAAAAAACTTTTGGTGCATGATGAAAATGGCATAGCTAAGCTGGGCGATATAGTCACTGTGGCAGAGTGCCGTCCTCTCTCGAAAAGAAAGCGGCATACCTTGTTGGCTGTTATTGAGCAAAAAAAGACTGAAGACCACATACCTAATATCTAAAAGGAGAAACTTATGCTACAGATGCAATCATACTTAAAAGTTGCTGATAATTCTGGCGCCAAGCAGGTGCAGATCATAAAAGTAATTGGCGGCTCGAAAAGACGCTATGCCAGCATTGGGGATGTAGTTATCGTTGCTGTTAAGTCAGCGACTCCCGCGTACGCTCTCAAAGACAGCAGCGGTAAAAAAGATCATAAAAAAGCGGTACAGCGGGCAGTTATTTTGCGTACCCGTAAGGAGATCCGGCGGGCAGATGGCAGCTATATCCGCTTTGATGAAAACGCCTGCGCTCTAATTGATAAAGATAACAACCCGCGCGGGACGCGTATTTTTGGGCCGGTTGCCAGAGAATTACGCGATCGCCAGTTCATGAAGATTATTTCTTTAGCTCCGGAAGTGATTTGAGGCGCAAGATGGCAGCAGTAAAAGAGAAAATCAAAACCCGCCTTAAAACCGGTGATGAAGTTGTGGTCATTGCGGGCAAAGCCAAAGGCCAGAGAGGTGAGATTTTGGCGATTGACCGCGAAAAAGGGCGTGTCTGGATCAAGGGCGTCAATATGCGCAAGCGGTTTGAGCGGCCTACCCAAGAGAATCCTAAAGGCGGCGTGGTTGAGCGTGAGGCATCGGTACATATATCCAACGTCATGATATTTGACGCTAAAACAAAGAAAGGCTCGCGGATAAAGATGGGCTGGGATAAGAACGGTAAAAAAATTCGCGTGCTGGTTAAATCCGGAAAAGAACTCGACTGAGTCTGGCGCTTAAGAGGGGAATAAGAAAGTGGCAGTAACATACGCAAGATTGCAGGATGCATACCTCAAACAATACCGGGCCGAGCTTAAAAAAGAGCTGGGTCTGAAGTCTATTATGCAAGTGCCAGAACTTAAAAAGATTGTTGTCAATGTAGGAGCTGGGATGGCCATCAGCAATCCCAAGATTATCGACACAATTGTTACAGAAATTGCTGCCATCACGGGGCAGGCACCGGTGAGAACGAGAGCAAAAAAGTCCATTTCCAGCTTTAAGCTCAGAGAGAAGATGGTAATTGGCGTGATGGTGACTTTACGGGGCAGAAGGATGTATGAGTTTTTGGATCGGCTCGTTAATATTGCCCTTCCGCGTGTGCGTGATTTCAATGGTTTAAGCCCTAAATCTTTTGACCGCCAAGGGAACTACTCACTTGGCATTAAAGAACAAATTATCTTCCCAGAGATTAACTTTGATCAGGTAGATAATGTGCATGGTATGGATATCACTTTGGTAATACGCTCCGACAAACCCGAGCACTCTCTGGCTTTGCTAGAAAAATTTAATTTTCCTATAAGGAAAAAGTAAAACAATTTAGGTATATTCTATGGCAAAAAAATCCCAACTTGAAAAAATCAAAAGAGCGCCTAAATTTCAAGTACGCAAATATAACCGCTGTCCTCTGTGTGGTCGCGCGCACGGATATATGAGACGTTTTAATATGTGCCGTATTTGTTTTCGGGAGTTAGCGTCGAAGGGCCAGTTGCCGGGCGTAAGTAAATCATCCTGGTGAGGTAAGACTATGAGCATGAATGACCCAATATCTGATGCACTAACCAGAATCAGAAATGCCCAGGCAGCCCGTCTGGATACGGTGGATGTACGTTTGAACAAGGTAATAAATGCTATTTTGTCTATTCTGAAAGCAGAAGGCTTTATCAGTAACGTATTGCCGTTTAAGGAAGGTGCTACCCAAATGGCCAAGGTGGAGCTCAAATATGCTAACGGAAAAGGTGTTATCACTGGGATTGAAAGAGTGTCTAAGCCCGGCTTGAGGATTTACCGCGGCATTGATAACATCAAGCCTACTTTGAATAATCTCGGTATCAGTATCGTATCAACATCGAAAGGAATTATGACCGACAAAGATGCCCGCCTTGAAAATGTGGGTGGTGAAGTAATTTGTCGGGTGTGGTGAGGTAACAATGTCCCGTATCGGAAATAAACCAATTGCTCTGCCAAGCTCTGTTAAGGTCGAATCCAGCGGAACTGAAATTATAGTTACCGGACCTAAAGGTAAATTATCCATTGAGAAGTTTGCCGGTATCAGTATTGAGCAGAACGGTTCAAATATAATTGTCAAAAGAGATAACGACAGTAAAGAGCAGCGCGCCAAGCATGGTCTAACCCGCGCTTTGCTGGCCAACCATATTATTGGAACTTCGCAGGGTTATACTAAAATTCTGCTAATGACAGGTGTGGGTTACCGCGCCCAGAAAAAAGGTCGCCAGCTCGTAATGAGCTTAGGTTTTTCGCATGATGTTGTCTATGACGAGCCTGCCGATGTGAGCATCGAAGTACCGGAACCAACCAAGGTTAAGATATCTGGTATTGACAAGCAGCGCGTTGGTCAGGTGGCGGCGGATATCCGTGCCTACAAAAAGCCAGAGCCTTACAAAGGTAAGGGTATCCGTTATGAAGATGAAGTTATCCGCCGTAAAGCTGGTAAAACTGGTAAGAAATAATCGGGTTTCAAA
>CALHRC010000174.1 GCA_938038265.1 uncultured bacterium | reverse complement strand
CCTTGGGGCTTGTTAGTTACTAAAACTTGCATTATGTCCCATGGGGGGCTGGTTTTCTTGATGTGGAATTCCCCATCAAGTACCGTCCGACAGGAGGTGTCGGATGGTGCTTTTGTCCGACATGTTGTGTCGGACGAGTTTTTGGGAAAAGTCCGCGGGGGGTAAGGGATGGGTTTTTCCAATTTGTTCAGGAATTCCTGAACAGGGTAGCCGCCGTGGGGGAAAAAACCATCCCCCTTTACCCCCTTGGGGCTTGTTAGTGACTCAAAAACTGTATTATGTCGCCTGAAGGCTGGTTTCTTGATGGGGAATTCCCCACCAAGAACCATTTTGGGGGTAACTAAAGACACGACAAAGCTTAGCTTTGGGGGTTATTGTTATCCCATCTGGAAAGATGTGTTACCAGTGGGTGCAGCAATCGCGACAGATCGCAGCACTTTCGCGCTGTTCGAGCCATTTAAATACAGCA
The DNA here is from genome assembly GCA_938038265.1 of uncultured bacterium. GTDB lineage: Bacteria > Spirochaetota > Leptospiria > Turneriellales > Turneriellaceae > CALHRC01. Next base: position 3,361 of record CALHRC010000174.1, on the reverse strand, counting down.
CCTCGACAACGATGGCCCTTGCGCTTTGTTACCCCAAGGGGGGATCCCCAACTTATTGCTAACAGTTGGGGAGGGTTATCAAACCAGCTTGTTAGACTCTTTAATTACATAAGCTGCAATCTCATTTTTCTGAATTTGGCTCGTACCCTCATAGATAGTTAAAATTTTGGAGTCACGGAACATTTTTTCGACCGGGTAATCTTTGGTAAAACCATAGCCGCCGTGTAATTGCAGTGCATCATTACAGACCTGTACCGCAATTTCTGAAGAATAGTATTTAGCAATAGCCGAGTGTTTTGCCGTTTCAGGATGGTTCTCCGCAGAATACTTTGCGGCTCGGTAAGCTAACAGACGAGCTGCCTCAATTTTTACCACCATATCTGCTAACATATGCTGCACTACTTGAAAGTTTATGATATTTTTACCAAACTGTTCTCGTTGCCGGGCATACTTGACCGCTTCCCGGTAAGCACCTTGGGCAAGACCAACTGCCATCGAGGCAATAAAAGGACGCGAGCTATTCAACGTTTTAATGGCATGGATAAAGCCTTGGTTGGGCTTAAGGCCAACTAAATTTTCTTCGGGGATTTCGCAGTCTTCAAAAATAACCTGGCGGGTATGGGAGCAGCGAATTCCCATTTTGTCTTCTAACTTACCAAATGAAAGGCCTTTAGTTCCTTTTTCCACAATAAAACAAGACATCCCCCGTGGGCCTTTGCTTTTGTCGGTAAGGGCAAAAACGGAATATACATCCGCCTGGCCTGCATTGGTGATCCATTGTTTGGTGCCATTGAGTACATAGCGATCCCCTTTTTTTACGGCAGTAGTTTGCAGGTTGGGGACATCGGAGCCGGCGTTGGGTTCAGTGAGGGCAAAGGCGGCAATCATTTCACCTGCTGCCAGCTTGGGGAGGTATTTCATTTTTTGTTCTTCGGTGCCGCCGTGCTCAATGGGTAGGGCGCCTAATTTAACAGCACCGAGGGAGGTTGCGACTCCTAAGCAGTATTCGCTGACCACTTCAATGGCGATTACTGTTAGCATGCCACCTAAGTTATAGCCGCCATATTTTTCATCAAACATGGGGGCAAAGAGACCAGCTTGGGCGAACTTTTGAAAGATTTCGGTTGGGAATTGTTCTTTAGCGTCCATTTCGGCGCGGCGGGGTACAATTTCTTTTTCACAGACTTCGCGCAGTAGTCCTAGCATTTCAAAGGCTTCGTCGGGCAGGCGAAAGTCAAGCATTGAGGTAGGATTGTTCATATTATCTCCTTTGGGTTTCTTTCCGGTTCAGGAATTCCGGAACTCTTAGGCGGCATTTCTAAAATCCAAGAGTCGTTGGCAAGGTTTTTACGCGTTGAAAGACATCGACGGATTGGGGGGTAACCATTCTCTTGTTAAATTAAGTCATCTTTCTGTTGCCAGTGGGGTGGTTTTTCGCTTTTAGTTACTAAAAACAATATAACGTTACATAGTTTTTTATTAGTTTTTTAGTGGGCCAGGTTCTTTGGTGGGGGATTTCCCATCTGTAAGGTATCGAATTTTATACCATAGTTACGGAATTCTAAGAACAAAGCGGTGTTGCACTGCTGCCATTTAACTGTCCCCAAGCAGGGATTACTGGGGTTGTTACTCCTAAAGCCCCCTTTATTAAGATGTAATTGACAGAGTATTTACGTGCTACATCCAAACAACTCATGAATTGGCTATCTGCCCACCTATCTGTTCCTGAAAATTTTCTGTATGACCAGCTCTTGAAAGGTGGGATCACCTTATTACTGGCTTTTGTATCATTTTTTGCTTTGAAATATATTTTGCAGCCAGCCTTTGCCCGCTTCTCTTCGCGCACGAAATCCAACTTTGATGACTATTTGCTTGAGGCGGGATTTATCAACCGGTTATCGCAGTTTGCCCCGGCATGGGTTCTCTACCTTTCCGCTGGTTTTTTCCCTCACTTAGAGAACTATATCCGCCGTGGAGCTGAAATTTATGGTATTATTATCTTTTTACTGGCGGCCTATGCATTTCTCAATGCTGTTCAGAAAACCTATAATCAAAGTCAGTTGGGTAAAAATCGACCCATTACTGGTATTATTCAGGTAATTAAACTAATTTTATGGCTCATTACAACTTTAATTCTCATTTCTCTGTCTTTGGACATCCCCTTAGGTGCTATTATAGGTGGGCTTGGTGCCGCTATGGCAATTTTGCTGTTAATTTTCAAAGATACCATTATCTCTTTTGTCTCTGGTATCAAAATTATCACCAGCGACCTGATGAAGCTTGGCGATTGGATTGAAATGCCGAAATTTGGCGCGGATGGTAATGTCATTGATATAACTCTGCACCATGTGCGCATCCAAAATTTTGATCGTACCATTATCACCATCCCCACGACGAAATTTCTCGAAGATTCCTTTAAGAACTGGCGGGGGATGAATGAAACTGGCGCGCGGCGCATGAAACGCTCTCTATTACTGGATGTCAGCAGTATTTCCTTTGCTGCAGATTCTTTGCTGAAAAAACTTACTAAAATCGAATACCTCAAAGATTATATTAAAGAAAAAACTAAAGAAATTGCCGAGTACAATAAAAAACATAAGGTGGATGGTTCTCTACCAATAAATGGTCGTCGCTTAACCAATATCGGTTTGTTCCGTATTTATATCCGTGAATACCTCAAACACCATCCCAAGATTAGACAAGACCTGACGTTGGTGGTGCGCCAATTAGAAGAGCAACCGCATGGGGTACCTTTAGAGATCATAGCTTTTATTGCAGAAACTCTGGCGGTTCATTTTGAATCAGTTCAGTCGGATATTTTTGATCATTTATATGCAGCGGCGCCGTTTTTTGAGCTGCGCCTGTTCCAACATCCAACGGGGTATGATTACCGTGCAAGAAAATGAGCGATGGGGGATGGTTTAATGTATAATGGCTTAGGTAAACCTAGGCCTTCGGCCTTCGGCTAAAGCGCGAAAGCCTTCCTGGCAGTTTTTTGTCAGGATGGTATTGACCATGGTTTGGATGTCATTTTCTAAAACCCTATCCAATAGGGGTTTATAGATATCCCGGCGGGCGTTTTTAATCGCAGCAAGGGATTCCAGGGTGTTGCTAGCCAGTTTTTGCGCCAGCTTCAGGGCTTCGTTACGGAGTTCCGTAACAGGATAGGTACTATCGACAAGACCAATCTCTAAGGCTTGGGCAGCTTTTAGGGCTTTGCCGGTAAAAAGTAAATCTCGGCACTGTTTAGCTCCAACTAAATCTTGCAAAACCTGGGTGGCAAAAGCCGGAAAACTCATTGAAATGAGAATTTCCGGAAAACCAAAGCGCCCGCCATCTAAGCTCATCAGCCGGTAGTCGG
>CALHRC010000173.1 GCA_938038265.1 uncultured bacterium | reverse complement strand
ACATTTGCCGCTAATTGCAGGTCGCGGTCTAATTCCATTTTGTCAACGAAGAGGCTGACGGAATTTTCAAGCTCTTTTTGGGAGAATTGGTTGATCATGGTTAACAGAATAGTGGCCATGAGAAGATACAAAATGCGGATTTCGAGGGCTTGTTGGGTTAAGAGATCATAGCGCAGGCGGTTGAAGCCAAATTTATCTGGATCAAATTCCGGAGAAAAAATAAAATGTAAGATCAAGTAACCGACTATATTTCCCACACCGTTAGTGATCGGCAGCCAGGTGTCGGCTCGGAAAGCGGTGCTAGCCAAAAAGATAAAAAAAAGAACGTAGTTATAGGTGTAAGCGATATACTCGGGTTGGCTGTTCAGGGCCATTAAACCAATAAACAGGGTGGCTAAAAATGAATCAAATATAACGCTAAAATAACGGAAGATTCGGTAGCTTAAGCTCTGTGGGTGCAGCAGCAGTCCGATAGCGGGTAGGATAGACAGACCAGCTAAGACATAGCTTTCAGCGCGCGAAAAGGTAACCAGCTCCTGGTAGCAGAGGAAAATACCGCCCAAGGCCGCGATCAGGCCGCGCGCTTTATAGGCCGCAAGGTCTGCCTTATAGCGCCGTAGGGAAAGGATGTTTTCGAGAATTTTTTTTTGTGCGGGGTTCATGTATTATCTGCAGCCTTTATTCCAGTACATCCATCCGTGGTAATCTTATATCGACTACCCGACCTTGCAGGATATAGAGAGAGCTGCCGCCAATGCTGTGCTGTAAATATTTTTCAGGTGCTTGCAGAAAAGCCGCTACGGGCAGGTATAGCTCACGCGGGACATCGGCAGCAGAAGCAAAAATTTTCACGAAGGATGGATCATTTATGAGGGGCATGCCGTCGTGCGGTGCGGCAAGCAGAACGGCTAAGGTAAGTGTGTCGCCTATTTTCGGAGCGTTTGTTGTGCTGAAAGCTGCCTGTGGCAGCGATAGCCAAAAACTGCCTTCGGGTAGTTGCAGCAACATACGACGAACGTTGTTAGCTGGCTTTGCTGCTGCACTGCTTGTGGCAAACTTTAGTAGGGGATCAAGCAACAGAATTTCGGTTTGGCTGGTTGAGACAATTTTATTTTTTGATAAGTCGCGATATACTTCGGTAAGTTTTTCTGCTCTGAAGTTGGAACGAGACTGGGCCGGCAGGGGGATGGCAACCGCGTTGCGCTCGCTACTTTCACGTCCTTCAAGGATACTATCCCCCCGCTTGAAGATATACCAGGACTCACCGTTAGCTAACCCTACCTGGCTGCGGTACAGAATATCTCGGTAAGCTGCTTTACCTCCTGACCCCAGATCGTCAGCCAGATTTCGGTAGTAGTTTTGGCCGCTGGAACTCAGGCTGCCGCTGCCGAGGATCAAAATTTTTCCATGAGAGCTAAGGGCACGTAAATGGCCTTTCAGGCGTCCGGTTTCGCTGGGGTCTGCCGGCATATCGGAAACAAGTAATACAAACAGTGCCTTATTTAAGTTATGCCGCCTGGCCATACCGGCAGCGCAGGCAGCGGCATGTGAGACATACTGGGCAGCCTGGTTGCCGCGGGCTCTTAGGGAGCGAAGCTGTTTGACCAAGGTTGCTGTTCCGTAAGCCAGTCCTGTTGAAACGAGACGTCCTGTGGGATCCGTCGCGCACAGTGCGCTGCGCGAGACAGGCAGTGCCGGAATATCCCGTGCGAGCTGCTGCAATTCAAAATAGTTGCCGCCGCCCGCTTCGGTGATGAGAATTAGGTCGGGATTTTGCGGTAATGCTGCTGGGGGTGGATGGAACTCTGGAAACCGCAGGCGGGCATGCTCTCCCAGGGCCTGGTACAGGTTGGGGTGGCTGGTGCGCAGTGAATCGGTCGTAAGACCTGATTCCCGGTGATAGATGCTACTTTCAATGCTAAATTGGCCGCTTTGTCGTATTACCCGCAGGAACAGCAGGCGCTCCGCATCAATGTGGTCGGCAATACGGGCAGCTTGCGCCGGGGAAATGGCCGCTGCAGGCGTTAAGCCTAAGGCCCGGTAAGCGCCGGCAATAGCAGCCGGCGGGACAAAATTCTTAAAGCCGCCATATTCCAGATATAGGGTTAGCTGGCGGCTTGTCTCAAAACCATCCGCCTGGGCTGAAAAATCGCCTGAGAGACGGGCCGGCAGCACAGCCCAAGTAACAGCGAACAGAGTTTGCCAGCCCAGGAGCATACCAAACAATATTGTGTTTAGCCTGAAGATCATTGGCGCTTACCGTTACTGTACCAGACTTTCACTGATGCGGGTACGTATCAATTCGTGAGCGTTGAGAGGCAATATCTTTTTTTCAAAGGCGTTTTTCTGTCGTTCACTAAATTCTGGCGATTGGCAGATGTCTTTAAGGCGGGCTATGGCAGCTTGTGTCGAAAACGGCCTAATGTCGATAGTAAATCCTAACTTTTCCTGTTCCATGAGATCGGCATTTGCTCGCTGGTGGTCATCGGCGGCAAATGGATAAGGTAGCAGGATGCACAGTCGGCCCGACCAGGCGATTTCAAAGAGAGTGCCTGAACCGGCGCGAGAGATAACCAGGTCGCAGCGCCGCAGCTCTTCAGGCATATTCTCGATGAAAGCAAAAATGCGATCTTGCCTGCGGGCGGCGCTTTTAATTGCTTCATATTGTGAATTACCGGTACTGACCGTAATTTCACTGGCAGCAAAAAATGGATCTTCAGCCATGGCCAAATACAGGCTGTTCAGGTTAGCTGCCCCCTGGCTACCGCCGATCATCAAAATGCGCCGCCATCCCTGTCCGGGTTCGGGTAGTGATGGTTGGTAGCGAAATGCCGCCCGCAATGGATTACCAACCAGCAATTCATTTTCAGCATACTTGCTCTTAGGGAAGGAGAGAAAGACTTGCTTCGCCTTACGGGACATCAGGCGGGTGATCAAGCCGGGTTGTGCGTTTTGTTCGCAGAGAAAGTAGGGCAGACGCTGCCGCCGGGCGTACCAGAGCAGCGGAAAGGAAGGATAGCCCCCCATACCAATTACCGCGTCAGGTCGGGTCTGGGCAGCTGCTTCGCGGATATAACGTCGGCACAGGCTGAATTCCCGCAGGAAGGTCAGCAGCTGCAGGGGATTTTGGGGAATCCTCGGAGCGGGGTAAAAAACAACCCGGGCAATTTTCTGCTCCATTAACCTTTTGATATCGGGATAGTCGCGGTTTTTTTCAAGCGTGAAAAACGTCACTGGATTGCCAGATTCTGCAAAAGTTTCCGCTAAAGCCACCCCCGGAGAAATGTGCCCGCCGGTGCCGCCAGCTGCAATAAACATTGTTTTTGGATTTTCTTTCATGAAGCCCTCGCGGCAATTTGTTCTTTGGCGCGGGCCAGCAGAATTTCCGGGTCATTACTTAGGTGACCGTCAGCAACTGCCTGCGTGAACTGGCGCAATAATTTCCCCATTTCGGGGCCAGGCTCCATGCCCAGTTGTATGAGATCATGGCCATTTATAGCAAGATCCCTAACTTTAAAGCGGCGTTCTTCTTGTTCAAGCTCGGTAATATGGTCAATCAGTTTCTGCAGGGCCTTGGGGAAAGCGGTTTTTTTGCCCGATCCCTTACGATCTGCCAGACGCAGCGCTATCAGCAGCTTTAGATCTTCCCGGGTAACTTTGCGCATGAAACGGCGGACCGCTTTATCACTCCATTCATCCGTATAATGAAACATGTGGTTGCGTACTAAAAACTTGATTTTCTGGCCAATGTCCCGGGGCATCCCCAGACGTTTCATAATGGTGACGGTCTGTTTGGCCGAGAGTATCTCATGGTTGTGGAACGAGGCTTCACCGTTTTCCGTTTCACGGCGGGTACCAACCTTGCCGATATCGTGTAGCAGTGCTGCCCAACGCACTTCTTCAATGGCTTCAGTAGCTCCGTCACAAGCCCGCAGCAGGTGTTCAAAAATATCATAGGCATGAAAACGGTTCTGGCTTAGGTTGCGACCGGCTGTCAGTTCAGGCAGATAGACCTCAAGTAAGCCGAACCCATCAAGCAGGCGTAGGCCGGCAGAAGGGCGGCGGCCAAGTAATATCCGGCGGAAGTAATGGCGCTTGACCCCAAAGGAAACCAAGAAAGGATCTCTCTCGCCCTCAGGTGCCGGGGGTAAGTTGATGGTCAGCCAGGGGAACCGGGCTTTTAAGTAGGCTGCTGCCAGGTAACTTTCCGGTTGAGGGTTTTGACAGCTAACCGTCATCCCTGCCAGTGTCAGGTTAGGCGCCAGACCGGGGTGGTACCTTAGCCTGACTGCCAAGTCATCGGCAGTCTTTAGATAACGAGGTTTTTCTAGGGGGGATGTCGTGAGCAGATCCAGGGGCTCGGCCCCCCGCAGCCAATCGTCGTCTGTCAGAACCCCAGCATATTGCGCCGGTAACTGAACTCTGTTCTGCCGCCAATCGTAAAAATAACATTCTTGTTGCCAGCAGAACCAAGACCATTCA
>CALHRC010000172.1 GCA_938038265.1 uncultured bacterium | reverse complement strand
CTGAAAAAGCGCGGGAAGACATCCCTACATCGGTGAAAATTATGCGCGGCCTGTCGGGGGGATGCAATCCCCTCAAATATCCTCAAAAATACGGCACCAGTGAACTGGTCAAGCTGCTCGGCAAGAAAATATCCCACAGGCAGAAAAATTACGGCAAGTGGTGGCCTGGTCAGGCTGCCCGGGGAAAAAACATCCTTACATGCAGGGAAATTACGTCAAGCGGTGGCGTGGTCAGGTTGATCGGGGGTAAAACATCCCCACATGCAGGGAAATTATCTGTTTAGCCATTGCAACGTGATATCGCGGGACATTACATTCCCACATATAGTAAAATGACATACATCCCACTGCGGACTGAAAAAGCGCGGGAAGACATCCCTACATCAGTGAAAATTATGCGCGGCCTGTCGGGGGGATGCAATCCCCCAAACATCCCCACATGTTGGGAAATTATAGTAGCGGTGGATTGGTTAAGTTGTCCGGCGGGACATTACATCCCCACATTTGCAAAAATTAGGCAGTGCAAGTCTAACATCAGCCCAGGCGGGAAACCGGGCAGCGGTGGGAAAACATCCCACATACAGAAAAATTACGGCAGCGGTGGACTTGCTCGGGGTAAAACATCCTCACATAAGCGAAAATTACATGGTGCGGGTGAGTGTAACATACCTTCCTGAGACTGGATACATACGGGAACTTTAACTTGACTTGCTGGCAGGACGATATATACTCTGTCATGCGCTTACTTCGGGCATCTATTATTCTAGCATGTTTCGCTACACATTGCGGTGAAACCACCCCACCCGATATCTGCAACCCAACGGCGGGCCGCATAATCCGAGGCACCCATTATATTGAAGCGGATCTGCTCACTGAAGAAGGACTGTGGAATTATGCCCGCTGGGTAGAATACTACCGCAAATACGTCAAATTTGGCCGTTCCGGGGGATGTATCCCCCAGAAAGATAACCTAACCTTAAGCGAACAAATTGACCAGATAGAAAAGACCATCGACCTAAAACGCTAAACCGGCAGACTAAGGTTCAGAGAAAGAGTCTCAGGTGGTGCCATTCTTCCAACGTATTGAGGATGGCATCGGCAGCACTTAATTCATGGCGGGCGAATTGTCCTGTGGCCACGGCAATGACTTTAGCACCGCCTACCCTGGCACAGCTGATATCATGCGGAGTATCACCAATCACAACCAGTTCCCTGGCTTTAAGACCGCTGTGCCGTTCAAAAACTTCACGCATTTGCAGACCCAGCATTTCACGGTGTTCGACAAATTCGCCATAGATGCCAAAAGAGAAGTACCCAAAGAGAGGTCCGAGTTTCAGCCGGGCGCCGGCTTCTACATTGCCTGTTAGTAAACCAAGCATGGTAGCAGGCTCGCGGCTGAGCTCCCGGAGTAATTTTTCGACACCTGGCAATACCTGAGGCGGGTTCTGGCTTATACTTTCTTCTAGGTGCTGCAAATAGCAAGCCAGCAATTCCCGGTATTTTTCCGGGGTATAGCCGCCGGCATAACGCTCCAGTATTCTTTTGAAAATATAGAAATCGGTTCGACCGGCTAGGTCTAAATCGGCCAACTCAATTTCTTCACCGGTCACCTCGCGCAAAGCTTTCATTAGGGCCCGGCGCCCGGTGCCCAGACTGCGGATTAAAGTACCGTCAATGTCAAATAGATAAGCACGCACTTTATTTAGTACCCAAATAGAGAACCTTTTGCAGAGTCACCGCCTCAGTCTCCCGTTTATTGGCCTTGAGGATATTCATCACCTTTACCGATTCCATTAGGTAATCCCGGTACATCGACAACACCCGCTGTCGGGAGTTCTCGCTCTGCAAACTTTCCACTGTATAAGTCACCGGATCATCCATATTGGATTTGTAGGCTACGATCAGTTTGCCGAGATCCTGGCCGCGCACTGAATTGTTGACAATCGAACGCTCCTGGGTAAAGACTGTTTTTTCATTACTTTGGTAATAATAGAATTCAATGCTCTCAGGCACGCCGTTACTAAGTTTAATGCGGGCTTCTTCCACATAGACGAAGCGTTCCCGGTGGCCTGGCTGTCGCTTAAGCCCCATCCCCAGGGGAATCTTGAATTCATCTCGCTTCTCTTCGCCAATCGCACTTTGGATCAGGTCACTTAGTTCTCGTTGCAGTTTTTCAATCTCCTTACTGGTAATCTCATCGGCTCCCGAGGGACTTTTTTTTTCTTGCGCTCCCAGAGAAATCCCCAAAGATAGAACTATCGTCATGAACAGCAGAACAATCCCTTTACCAGCAACCTTGCCCATCCTGATGAATCGGTTGTCTATTTTATATCCGTTCCGTCCTAATAACTTAGTGGTGTTGTTCTGCATATACATCTCCTTTCGTATGTTTCATCTCTCTTTCTCTTACAAAGTGGCGGTACCTTCCGTACCGCAAGAGGTTGCTACGCAACCTCGGTTTGCTGCCCCCGGTGGCTATTTTCTTCCCTTGACAAGGCTGCCATGGCGCACAGTATCATGGGAAATCTCAACCGAAAAAGCTATTTACTATAACGGAAACCCAAGCAAAAAAAGCAAGATTTTTTCAGGAAACCACCATGGATATTAAACTACACCAGAAAGGGGATTATGCTATCCTGCAGATAAAAGGCAGTCTCGATATGTACTCATCCCTTGAACTGAAAAACCTCACGGAAAATCTGCCGGTTGGCAGCAGTACTTCAATTATTCTAGACCTATCAGAGGTAAACTATGTCGATTCCAGCGGGATTGGCACTATGATCAAGATCGTCAACCAGGTGCAAGATGCCGGTGGCAAACTGTATATTACTGGCCTTAAGCCCATGATTGAGAAAATTTTTAAAGTAGCCGGGCTGATGAATTATTTTGCCATTCTGTCAGAACATGATTTCAAATCCCGCTTTCCGCTTGACTGAAATATGTTCTTTGCGCTCTTTTTTGGCGTTGTATAAAAGACTGTATTATCGTCATATATTTTTACAGTGACCGGCCGATTTCGTTTTCTTTTGTCGGTTGCTCTCCCCCTGCTGTACCTGGGTTTGCCGCTGGCAATACGCTTTTTTTCCGTCTCTCTGCCTAATATCTTTGCCGACGATTCTGCAGAATCCTTGCGGATTCGCCAGGAGAGAGAGATCCGACGCGAACGCATGCTGCGCCGCATTATTGCTCCGCCGACGACAATCCGTTTAGGTGATCATTTATCCCCGACGGATTCAGACAATTTTCTTGGTGGATCCGACACTTACCTGCTGCCGGAGGAGATGGAATACAGCGATGAGAGTTTTGCCGAATACCAGCGCTGGACAGCAGAGCGCGATCTGCTTGAAACGCCTGAAAACCGCGGCTTTGGCGTGGACTACGGCACGGTCAAACTGCGTATTTATGGCAGAACCAATGTGCGGGCAGCTTATGGCGATTCCTTTTATGTCAGCCAAGAAGACCGCCTCGACGATACCGCCCTGGCAACTTCCAATGCCGTCCGCCGCGGCTTTGATCTCAATATGGATATGAAAATAAATATCCGCGGAAAGATAGGCCGGCGGGTCACTGTCGATATTGATTTTGATAAGAACGAAAAACAAGCGGAAAATACCTTTAAGGTGCAATATACAGCGCTGCGTAAAAAAGAATTTGTTCAGGAAGTAACCTTCGGAAATATTGATCTGGTATTTCCCAAATCGGAATTTGCTGTCTTTGAACAGCGCGGCAAGCAGACCGTGGGTTTAGAATCCAAAATGGAGAGAGGTAAATTGAAATTCCACACAATTGCCACGCTGACACAAGGTGAAAATGCCATCGATCGTTTCAGTGGTGGTTTCCGCAACAGTACAACCCTGCTGCCCGAATACCGCTTTACCGCGCGCAAATACTACCAGCTCGAACCTTTTGTATTTTATGGGGATGGCTGCAACCCACCCATCACAGCAGCCTCGTGGAACAGAACCTCGCCATCCGCCCTGGCAACTCTGACTTCAAAAAAAGACAATGCCGCAACTTTTGTACCAGTGCCGACAGATATCGACCCGGGCAGCCTACGCATCTGGCAAGATGACCGCGATCCCCGCAATGATGGAGCGCTTGGCGCCCAGTCATGGCCGACCATTTCATTGCGCTGCCAATTAACCACTTGCGCGAGTTTAGGCAATTATCACCTATTGCAAGAGGGTAAAGATTATGCTTTTAACCCACGCACCGGCCGCATCTCTTTTTTCCGTTTTATCAGAGAAGACCATAAACTTTTCGTCCAATACACAAGGAATAACGGCGGCAGTACCTGTGACCCCACGGCCTGGCAGGATGGCAGTGCCGGAATCATTGAAACCTTTATCAAATGGGAAAGTACGCTGCAGGAAGATCTCAACTATAATGGCACTCAGGATATCGTCATTATTGACGATAATCGTCTGAACCTTGATATTTATGAAGTCAGGGGGATATACGATCTTGGCTCCCAAGTAATCCAGGAAGCCGGCTTTCAGCTTAGTGTGGTCAACCGTGGTTTTGAAACTGCCGGACAACTTTCACAGCTAGGCAGCTACCAGATCGACTTTCTTCAGGGGATCATAATGTTTAACCTGCGCGAACCCTTCAAGCAATTAAAAGACCCCCAGGGTAATTTCTTTCTGCCGGATGTCGCCGTGCAGACCATCTATACCGACCGGCAACCTTCGTTTGTAGCAGAAAATTCTCTAACTTACTTGCGCAGCGATTTTCGCCACGAGGTACGCAATTACCGTCTGTCACATACTAATATTTTGCGCAACTCGGTCGTCGTCAGGATAAACGGAGCGGTACTCGACAATTCAAAATACTATATTGATTTTAACTCTGGCTATTTCTCTTTTCTGAACCCCAACGATCCGGTGATCGGCACCGATACGGTAATTGAGATCACCTATGAATATTCTCCTTTTGGCGCCAGTAACCAGGGTTTTATTGTGGGGCTGCGCAGCGATTACGAGGCTAACCGCAGTGTAAAATTAGGTTCGACCATTTTGTATAACGGGCAGTTTGAACCGACCGTCGCGCCTGCGCCCGGCCAGGAACCTCTGTCCCGGCTGGTTGTCGAAACAGATCTTAGCCTGAATTTTGATGAAGAACGCCTTACAAGGCTCATCAATACTCTGCCGGGCGCCGATTTCGATTTGGTTCCCGCAAAGATGACAGCCTATGCAGAATATGCCCGTTCCTTTTACAATCCCAATACGTTTGGCATGGCTCTGATCGATGACATGGAATCATCAGAAGATATTATAGAAGTTGAAGTATCCGACAAAGACTGGGTATTAGCCTCACCACCCTTAAAACCAGCAACCTTAATTCGCTTTGAGCAATGTGCTCGCGCCCCAGTATTCTACCGCTATTACCGCGAACCAGCAGATATCCGCCGGGGTTTGCTCCCTCTGGCTTCAGGTGCCCGCGCTTCGCCACCCTACCACCAACTGGCCGGCCCATATAACGTAGCCGAAGGTCATTTAGATTCTTCGCAGTTAAACGTTTCACAGGCCGAACGGCAGGTTTCGTTAGTTCTCGACTTTGACTTTTCCCAGGCCGCCCTGCCTAACGACCGCTATGTAGCCATCGTAACGAGAAATTTTTCTCCCTCAGGAGCCGATTTCAGCAACGTTACCTACCTGGAATTTAATGCACGCTTAATCGATGCCGCAGCTCTTACCGGCGTAAAATGGTATTTTGACTTAGGTACAGTGGATGAAGACAGCGATGGGGATGGTCGGCTTGACACAGAAGACATTGGTCTCGACGGCATTGATGGTGATACCAACGGCAACGGCCTGCAAGATGCCGCTGAATTTTGGGATGCCGGAGAGCGCAACTTTGTCCTTGACTCTCAGCGGGATGGCCTGCGCTCCGAAGACAGAGGCTACCGGTTCAACCCGCCCGGATGCCCAAGCGCAGAGACCATTGTCGGCGCCGGGCCTGACATTTCAGGCTATCCGGTAACCAAGGGCAATGGGGTGCTTGATACGGAAGACTTTGACCGCGACGGTATCTTAAATAGCTTAAGCACCACATTTGAAGAAACCACGCTCACCATACCGGTAAGTAGCGCCGGTGCCTATACTTTTGAGCAAGGTAACAGCAACCTAATCACTCCGGGAGACTGGCAATTGTTTCGGGTACAGATTGACCACAATCGTCTGACATCTGAAGAACGCAAAGCCCTGCGGCAGGTACGTAGTGTAAGGTTATATCTCCAGCCATCCCCGGGATCAGAAAATGGCCGCGGCAAAGTTCTAATCTCTGGTATTCGCTTTGGGGGCTCAAAATGGCGGCAGATTCAAGGAGAAAATACTACCACTCGTGACATCATTACCGACCCACAGGTATTTTCGGTGGCCAATATCGACAATTTTTCTTCTAAAAATGAATACCGCGCCGATTCTTTTCTTTTGAAAGAGCGCAGCACCTGGGAATCGCTACATGGCAAAAAAACCAACACGGAATACGCCCGTATGCGGGAAGCTGCCCTCAAGCTAACCTATAACTTTAACGGAACCGGCTATACCCAAATGTCAGCGCGGCGCAATTTTATCAATACCATGGATCTGCGTTTCTATGACAGCATCGCAGTATGGGTAAACTACCGGAACCAACCTGCACAGACTGATTTTATCTTCCGTATCGGTTCGAGCGAAAAAGATTTTCTTGAATTCTCTCACCCGGTAAGTGGAGGTGGCTGGCAGAAACTGGTCTTCCGTTTCTCAAACCCAGCCCGTACGCAAGGTGCTATCAACATGAAAGAAGTCAATATGCTCACTGTCGGTGTCCGTAACCTAGGGAGTGTCGCCGCCGGCACGATCTGGGTCAACGATATCTATGTACAGGACCCCCAGATTCAGACCGACGATGCCTGGAAAGTTGAAGGTTCGCTTGAAATTAAGAAACCAGTCTATACCACCGCAGCAGGCGTACCAATCCTTTCAGACATTCGCATGAACTACAAGCAGCGCTACCGTGGCAGACGTTTTGCTTCAATTGGCCAGACTGAAACCAATATCAATGAAACCCGCACGGAGCTTCAGCTCAGCAGCCAGATACTGCCTATCTGGCAAGCCAGGTATAATCTTTTGCGGATTGACTCCGTAGCCGACGACGAAGCGGTAACTTTGAATATCAACCAGCAGGGCTCTTCGTTTTCCGATGATCACTCCACCGAGCACCGCCTGAAATTTGAAAATCCCCACCTGCCGCAACTGACCATGGGCTACCAATACCGACGTTTCTACAGCCAGCGCAGCCAAATGCTGGCTGAGAACAACCCACTCTTAGCGAATAACCCCCGCCAACAGACAATCCTACTGAATGAGCGCACCCATGCTCCTTCGTTCATGCTGCAAGAAGATTTTCCGGAAATTCTCAAAAGTAAGGTTCGTTACCAACTGAAAGCGGCAGCACGATTTTTCAGCCGCCTTGAAGAAACCTCAGTGCCGGGTATGCCTGCCTTATCTCTCGCGCCAATTTATAACTCTAAAGGAGAGAAAGAACAGACAGAAGATACAGCCAACAGTATTACGATTCAAATGGGTGATTTCACCCTCAACCCAAGTTATTCCCACCGCAACATCATGCTGGTGAATAAAAATTTTACTGACAATAATAACTTGCAGTTGATCAAGGGGGATTTCTCAATGCCGTGGCTTGATACCCCCGATACTTTTCGCTACCGACAACGGCAGACAACTTGGGAACTTCAGACAGTCTGGCAGAACCTGTGGATTTTCACACCCAATGCCGGCTTTTCGGCCAACTACCAGGAAAATTCATTCCGTGATAATATGCTCACCTACCAGCTACCTAAATACCAGCGCCTCAAGCAACCTTCCACCCAGGCGATCTCTCGCCTGTCGCTGCCAGTAAATCTTCAACAAGCCTGGCCTGCTTTTAAGTTAATCCGCAGCTTTACTCCCGCATTTTCCCGCGAAATTCTTTTGTCTGAAAATTCGCTGCCGTTTACCACCAACGCTTCCCTATATGAAGACCGCTACGGAGTTACCAGAACGCTGCCGCCGCTAGCTGACCGCACCTTTAATCTCATACAATATCCTTTCTGGCACCATTTCACTTCAGGCGGCAGCCGTAAGCGCAACAATTTTGCCCGCGGCAGAGAATATGTCGCCAACCTATCCCTTAAGCCAACGCCCGAACCAGGTTACCAAGCAGCGTTTCAAAATTACGATAACAGCATTACCCTGCGCGAGAATATCACCACCTCTACCCAATGGGATCTTTTTACCCCGTTAACTCTGCGCACCGATACCCGTCTAGCGCAAAACGCGGTGCGTAACAACCTAATGGCGCTGCCAGTTCATTCCGCCAACTGGGGTTATTCTATATTGCAGACCTGGGATCTAATGCGCCTGCTGGATTTCTGGTTCTGGGCTGATAAACAGCGGCACAGCTCAACCCTCGACCTCAATTACAGTTTTGACCGCACCATGCGCATTACAGAAAATCTAAGAGAAGACCGCTTTAACCCCAGTGTTGGTTTGGGCTTCAGTTGGTATGACGCCACAGGAGCTTTGAGTTCACTTACATTTTCTCTGGGGTGGATCATAAGACTTTATGACCAGGAAAATTACCTCAGTCCCGATGGCCCTAAAGCAGATCAGCTCATCTACAACACAATCCCCACCAGACCGTCTTCCGGCATCCGCGAACAGGATATCGGCCATGACTATGCAGTAGAATACCGAACGGAACTGCCGTCTCTCAAGCAAGCTCTGCAAGATCTCACTGGTCTTGTGCTGCGCTACAACCCGCGCTATACTGGGCGGCTGTCTCTTAATATGAACCGTTATTACTACGATATCGGCCAGCTGCTCAACCGCCCTACCCTCGACCAGTACATCTTTTACCAGCGGTTTGATATGAACCTACATACAAACGTAACCGGCGACCTAGACCTCAAGCTGGTGTGGGATACCTACCGCGATCCCAATACGCAGAATATCAGGCAGGAAATTTTTTCTTTTCAGGTCGGTTTCGGTGCCCGGATTCTCTTCTAAAGCTTACGTGAATAGCTGCCTTGCGGCGCAGCCGCCAGTCAACGAAAAGGCTCGCCGATTAGGCCATCTTCGAGCATCTTCAACATAGAGCGGGTTTTTTCATACATAGCAGTTAGCGTCTCTTCATCAACGCCTTCAGGCAAACGTTTAAGGCGGGAGCGTAACTGAAAAATTTCATCAGCCAAATTGAGACAGACCAGCAGGGTCAGCTTATTAAAATCGGCACCAGGAGCGATGCGGCGCATTTCAGAGAGCTTGCCATTGATATAATCGGCCAGCTGGATCATATAGGTGGGATCGACATCCCCTTTTAAGGTATATTGTCGTCCCAGAATCTCAACCCTTGCTTTGGCAACAGAATGATCTGACACGTCTTATTTTACTTCATATCTTCTTCGACGATAAGAAAATCTTCTTCATCGTCTTCGTCAAATACCCCGAGGACATCATCATCTTCTTCAATAATGACGTCCTCTTCGGTTCCAGCCGCTTTTTCCTTGGCTTCCGTGGCAGCAGCTGGCTCTTCGTCAGAGATGATGATTTCTTCATCGTCATCTTCTAGCAAGACAATCTCATCGTCATCTTCAGACGGCGATTCGCTAGCTGCTTGTTGTTCATCCACCACTGCCTGCGCTGCTGTTGGTTCAGGCATCTCTTCTTCAAGGGTTACCGGAGCTTCTTGGGGCGTTTCAGTTGGTTCTGCGGCTACTGCCGGGGCAGCTTCGCTGTCTTTACGAACTGATTTCAAGTTATCCAGTTTGGCGATAATGGAAAGGATGCGGGTCTCAAGCTCTTCTTCTTTGGCTTTCAGTTTACTAAGTTCCTGGGTGGCCTCATTAAGCTGCTGCTGCAGCTTGGCCGCCTGTTTTTCTTTCTCTTCAGCAATTAGTTTGAGTTGGTCATTGCTCGATTTAAGCCTCTCTGCCTCCGATTCCAGATGGCTGTTCTCCAGCCGCAAATCAGAGATAAGTTCCAACGCCTTTACAATGCGAGCTTCCAGTGTATCAAGCTGTTCCATGTTTAACATAATTACCTCACCTTATTACAATGCCGCTAAGCTACTCCGGGCAGCTGCTATGACAAGTATTTTTCCAACTGATATCCTATACTATAACTATATCGAACACAACAGGCTACCTGTTTAGCGGATTTTCCACCAGTTGGGCATTAGCCGGGGGCTTAAAGGTAAAGAGACTCCCTTTAATACCGGCATCTAGCTGGATGCCTGAAAAACTATATACAGAGGTTTCATCCTCATGGCGCAATCTCACCGATGCAATCATTCCATTAGAAACAGTGACCACCACTTCTTCGTAATAAGCACCAGGTTTACGGAAAACATAGGAATTCCCGCGTATCTGGCCTTCATAACCAGACAACAGACCGATAATACCCCCAGAAGACCCCCCGACATCCTGCCGGGCACAGATCGCACTTGCTGGGTTATAAATCCACAGGTGGGTACCGTTCGTTGCGATCACTCCCCCATTAGACGTTCTGACATGCAATTTGTTGGGGTACTGGTAATAAATTTTACCGCTGTTTACCGCCCCACCCGAGCTGGTATAAGTAAAATTGGCGGTAAATGATGAATACATCCCCCCCGCAGCTGCTTTGAGGGCCGAAAGTGCATCTTGGGCATATAGTGGAACTAAGCCGCAGAATAACAGTAACGGCCAGAGTTGTCGCACCATGGCTACCTAATTCCAGTTAACGACGATAGGTCAACCGCAAAACCAGCCGCCGGCAGGTTCATTTCAGAATATTCCCGCAGCAGCTCACTGTAGGCCCCACCTCGCACCGGTGGCTGTGTAAGCGATGGCACATAACCTTCAAAGAACAATCCACTGTAATAAAATGTCTTGCTGGCCAGCAGCGGTTCAAACACCACCCGGGGATCACCGAGAGAAGCGACCAGACGGCGGCCCTCCTCCCAACACTGTTCGCAGGTTGTAACCACAGTGGCGGGCAAGTTGTCTCTCAATGCCTGCCACTGGACATGAAAATCAACTGCGCTCACTGGCGGGTAGAGCAACAGACGCGCTAGTTCATTGGCCGCATGGGTACCAATGCTTTGGGCACTCATCATGGCGGCAAACCTGGGCGCATTGCGGTTGACCAGACTGTCGCGCAGAGAATCATTATGAAGCCAACGCTCAAAGGCCAGTAGTGCGCGGATGTCACTCACCAGCAGGGCAAACTCTATTTGGAATGTTTCGTCCATAATGCGCAGCGCCAACCGGATCAATTCAGGGATGGCCTGTTCGCTTTTAAGGCCAATACATTCGGCCCCCACCTGCCAGACTTCACGCAGCGAAGGGTAGCTGCGGCGGATATCGCGATAGACCGGTACAGTATAATAGATTTTCTGCGGCAATTCGCGGCGGGCAAACAAGTTGGCAAACCCCTTCATGATCTGCACAGTTACGTCGCTGCGCAATGACAGATCTTCTCCAAGGCGGTCCCGTAGCCGAAAACTGTCATAACTTTCAAATACAGCAAAGGTTTCGGGGAAATCTAAGGCCGGCGGCATGACGCGTTCATAGCCGGCAGCCTGCAGCAGCCCCTGCGCATGCCGCGATTTTTCTTCTAGCTCCCGGGTTGCTTTTGCATCGAGAAACGGAAAACCATAGGCCGGGCGTTTGCGGCGGAAATCCTGATTCATGCGGATAACTGGGAGAGATCAAGTAATGCGGCAACCGGATTTAGGGCAAAACGCAGTAGGGCCAGACGGTTGTTGCGGATTTCCGGATTGTCATGCATTACCATGACTTTATCAAAAAACTGATCGACGGTCTTTTTTTCAGCAGCTAAAAAGCGGAAAAAAGCAGTATAATCTTCTTCCGAGCGACATCCTGCCGCTTTTTCTCTGAGCCATTGGGAGAGAGCTAATAAGTTATGCTCTTCCTGTTCCTGAAAGAGAGCTGCTGACACTTCTTCGGTTATTTTTTCGTTGGGATATTTTTTACTGTAATCGGCCAGGATATTACTCATTCGCTTAAAAGACAGCAGCAAGGCATTCAAACTCTGTTCATCGCCCGACTTCTTCAGACGTTTTAGGGCAGCCATCCTCAAAAAGAGATCAAAGATATCTTCAGAGCCACTGAAGATACCTGCACGGATAAGGTTCTTATCAAAGCCCTCTTTTTCAAAAACAGTCACAAACCGGGCACGGACAAATTCCCAAATAGTCGCTGCAGTGGCGGCATCGGCTTGTTTAAGCGGGCTGAAATTCTGTAAAAGCATTTCCAGCATACGCGGGAACGAAAACGATAGCCGGTTGCGGATGATGAGTTCAAGCACATAGATTACCTGGCGGCGCAAACCAAAGGGATCGGCGCTGGAAGTGGGCTGCTTGCCTAATAGAAACCCGGCACAGACATTGTCTAATTTATCGGCTAATGACAACAGCACGCCCAAAGGGGATTGCGGGTAGTCGTCATCCTGTGAACGGGGCAGGTAGTGCTCAAAGATAGCCCGACTTACCTCTTCTGGCTCGCCATCCTGCGCAGCATAGATGCTGCCAATCTCACCCTGCAGGTGATCAAATTCATAGACCAGTTGGGTGGTAAGGTCAGCTTTGCAGAGCAGAGCGGCGCGGCGCACCTGCTCGCCCGGCAGGTGCGCAAAAATACCCAACTGCTGCAAGCTGGCAGCGTGACGGGTTAAGCGCTCGGCTTTATCGAACATAGAGCCCAGATTTTCCTGATAACCGATTTTTTTTAGATCAGGTATGCGCTCAACCAATGGTCGCTTTCTGTCTTCGCGATAAAAGAAGGCCCCATCTTCAAGGCGCGCCCGCAATACCCTGATATTACCGGCGCGGATATTGGCTAGAGCGGCAGCATCTTCCGCGGCGCCATTGCTGACAATGAGAAACTTATGCGACAGTTTACCATTAGCCAGCCGGATACCAAAATACCGTTGGTGCCCCTGCATTTCAGAGAGGATAACGCATTCCGGCAGTTGCAAAAACTCCCGCGGAAATTCAGCCAGCACTACCGTGGGACGCTCAACCAGCCAGGTTACTTCACTTAACAGAGCATCATCGATAACCGGCGTGCCATCCGCTTGCCGGGCCACCGCAAGTAACTGCTGGCGGATCGTCTCTTTTCTCTGGTGCTGGTCAATAAGGATACCAGCAGCGCTTAAGACCTGCTCATATTCCAAAGTAGAAGAGATTGGCACCTGCTGCCGGTGCAAGATAAAATGGGGGATGGTTCCGGCAACAGGTGGCAATAGGTGCCAGAGAGCATGGTTGTCAAAAGTTATTCTCTCTCTGCCATAAACGGCTAAGTAGCTCAACAGGGGCCGCGCATAGAGAAAATCGTGGTTCCCCCAGCGCATACTCCGCGGGAAAGGCGTGCTGCTGATCATTTCTGCCAGGCAATTGCCCACAAGCGGCAGTGTCGGCTGGCCCCCACGGCGCACCGTCGCTATAGCATACTCGCCTTTAGCATCACCAGTAAAGTTGACTTGTTCGATCGGCAGGCCCACCTTAGCCGCAAAACCCTGCAAGGCCGGTGTGGGGTTGCCATGAGTAAAACAGAGGTGTTTCGGGGGACCCTTGAGCACTTCTTCGCGGGTGTCCTGACAAGCTGGTAGATTGGCAATTTGCACAACCAGCCGCCGGGGCGTTGCCATAATTTTAATCTCGCCCGCCGCAATAAGCTGCTCGCGCAACAAACCTGGCAGTTTACTTTCCCAATAGCGCACCACGCCGGGCTGGTAGGCCGCTGGAATCTCTTCTGAGTACAGCTCAAATAAAAAATCAGCTTTTTCCACCCCGCTCATAAGCCATTGGGCAGGAATGAGGTGTACTGAAAATGCTTTTCTATAGACTACATCCACCTAGCGTACAAAAGACTTGACCCAATGACAGCGACCAACGGCAGCATGACTTATACATGAGTTCACCGACCGGCCACTTTGATGCGCTTAAAATCCAGCCGCTGACTGACCAGGAATTCAGTCAATTTCAGAAAATGATCTATGACTGGGCTGGCATACACATGACTGAAGCCAAAAAAGCCTTAGTAGCCGGTCGTCTGATGAAACGATTGCGCCACTATAATATCAACAGCTATGGCGCTTACCTTAAGATTCTCAATAAGGGGGAAAATGCCGCTGAAAAACAGGTGCTGATTGACCTGCTGACGACCAATGAAACGTATTTTTTTCGCGAACCCAAGCATTTTGAATTTTTGCGGGACACTGTCTTACCCAGCTACCGCTCTGCTGAAACTTTTAGGGTATGGAGTGCGGCTTGTTCGAGTGGCGAGGAAGTCTATACCATCGCCATGATCTTAGCGGATCATTTCGGCTTTAGCGGGTGGGAAATTATGGGCTCCGACATTAACCAGGCAGTCATAGAAGAAGCCCGCGATGGAATCTATTTACTTGAAGATGCTGAAAACATCCCCCGCGACTACCTAAAAAAATACTGTTTGAAAGGTGTCAGATCACAGGCAGGCCGCTTCACCATCATCAAAGAGCTGCGCGAGCGCATCACCTTCCGCCAGATCAACCTCATCGAACCGCTGCCGGGCGATATTGGAATGTTTGACATGATATTCCTGCGCAATGTCATGATCTACTTTAACCGGGAGACTAAACAGAAAATTGTAGAACGTCTGATTCAGGTCATGAAACCCACCGGCTATTTGCTGGTCGGTCACGCTGAAAGCCTACATGGCGTTACGGATAGGGTAAAAACAGTCATTCCCACGGTTTACAAAAAAGTATGAAAACGCCTGATTTTATCATTGAAATTTTTTTACAACCGGGAGAATTCTACTGGGGCGATTCTGATACCCGAATCAAGACCCTACTCGGCAGCTGCGTAGCTGTTTGTATGTGGCACCCCCGGCTTATGATTGGCGGCATGAGTCATTCCCTGCTGCCAGCACGCGGCAATCACGCAGCAGATGATCTATCGGCCCGGTATATTGACGAATCGTTTGAACTTTTCATGAGAGAAATCAACAAGGCCAAGGCACGCCCGCAGGATTTCATCGTGAAACTATTTGGTGGTGGCGATATGTTTAAGGAAATCTGGCAAGGCAGCGGCCCCTCAGTTGGAGAAAAAAATATCGCAATGGCCCGCTCTCTGATTGAAAAATACGGTTTTACCCTGAAAGCCGAACATGTCGGTGGCTCCGGTCATCGCAACATTATCTTTGACCTCTGGAGCGGTGACGTCTGGATGAAACATGCCAGCAACTGATAGCTATATGAAAGATAAAATTAAAGTGATGATCATCGACGACTCGGCGTTAGTACGCCAGGTCGTCAGCGAAATCCTAAAAAATGATCCTAAAATTGAAGTAATCGCAACTGCCGCTGACCCCATATTTGCCGAAAAATACCTGGAAAAGCAATGGCCCGATGTCATCATCCTCGATATTGAAATGCCTCGTATGGACGGCATTACCTTTTTGAGGAAAATCATGCGGGAACACCCTACCCCGGTGGTCATCTGTTCGTCGCTAACAGACAACGGCGCAGAGCAAACTATTGCTGCCATGGCGGCAGGGGCCGTGGGTATCATAACCAAGCCACAGATTGGTCTGAAAGATTTTCTCAATGAGTCGGCCGTCGCTCTCATTGACGCTGTGAAATCCGCGGCCGTGGCAGAGATCAAGAAAACCATAGCACCGGCCACGCCTTCCCTCACGGCAAGCCCTACCACCGCAATATCCAGGCCCAAACTTTCTGCCGATGCAATTATCGCTCCCGGAAACTCTCGCAACCTACCTGAAAAAACCGACCGCATCGTGGCAATCGGTGCTTCTACCGGAGGTACACAGGCCATTGAGCAGATTCTAAAAGCGCTGCCGGCCGATTCTCCAGGCATCGTGATCGTGCAGCATATGCCGGCTGGATTTACCAAGGCCTTTGCCGATAGGCTCAATGAGATATGTACCGTTGAGGTGCGTGAAGCTGTCGATGGCGATGAAGTGCGGCGCGGCAGGGTACTCATTGCCCCCGGTGGTTACCACATGCTGCTCAAGCGCCGAGGGACAGCCTACTATGTGGCAGTCACCGAAGGGCCGCTGGTAAACCGACACCGCCCTTCGGTGGATGTCCTGTTCCGCTCGGTTGCCCAAGAAGCCTCAAAAAATGCCCTGGGCATTTTGCTAACCGGGATGGGGGATGATGGGGCTGCCGGCATGGCCGAGATGCATGCCTCAGGAGTTCGTTGTATTGCGCAGGATGAAAAAACCTGTGTGGTCTTCGGCATGCCACGCGAGGCAATACGGCGCGGTGCCGTTGACAGAGTTCTGCCTTTGCAGCAAATAGCCGCAGAAATCATCGCCTTCCATCAAAGTTGACGCCCCCGGTAGCCGATATTCATAGTGTACTTGTATTGGAGGATTATGGAAAAGCAGTTTCTCACCTTTGTCGTAGCAAAGGAAAACTATGGCCTGGAAATCAGCCATGTCCGCGAAATTATTGAATATGGCGAAATTACCCACCTGCCGCTACTCCCACCTTATATTCGCGGGGTGATCAGCTTGCGCGGTACTCCGGTGCCTGTCGTGGAACTCGGCGTACTTTTCGGAGAGGAAGCAGCGGCGATAACACGCTATTCCTGTATCATAATAACTGAAGTTTTTTATAACAACAAACCGATTATCCTCGGTATTTTGGTGGATGCAGTTAATGAAGTGATTACCCTTGCCGAAAAAGATATGGAACCCCGACCAGAAATAGATATCCGCACTAAAACTGATTATATTCTCGGTATGACCCGACTCGATAAAAAATTCATCGTCATGCTAGACATGGAAAAAGTGCTGCAGGCAGAACAGCTTGATGCTATTTTCGCCTTACACCGGCAGGTTCAGGGAGAAGAGACTGCCACTAAAGTTAATTGAGAAAAACTGACAGGTAAAACATGCTGAAAAATCTGAAAATCAAAACCCGCCTCTTTGTACTTGCCGGGATCATGTTTTTGATCAACGCCATCCTCATTGCCTATGCCCTAGTAGGTATGTATAACGGACGCACTGACCTCAATAAAATATTTCGTTTCACTGTTGTGCCTGCTGTGGAACTCGGTAAAATAACCCAGCTCATAGCCACCTCTTATGAACAGGCCCTCTTAGCCCAATTCCATGATCCTAAATCCCCAACGGTAAACATACACGAAGGGCATACCGTAGAAAAACACCTCAACCAGATCACCGCCAATGACACAGAAATCCAAAGGCTATTTTTGAGCTTTAGCAGCACAATAAGTAAAGAAGAAGGGCATAAGCTAATAGACAATGTAAAAAAAGAATACAGTAATTTCATGCAAAATGGCTTACTGCCCATGTCTGCTGAGCTGCGCAAAGGGAATTTTAAAGTTCCCGAACAATTACTCAAAGATAAAATCATACCATCTTACACCCAACTCAACGAACACTTAGAGTCTCTGGCATCCTTTAAGCAGTTGATAGCCTCAGAAATCCGAAATGAATTAGATCGTGATTTTTGGCAACGGCTTACCTGGTCTCTGGCCGGCATTCTCATGGGGATTGTGTTTTTAACGATAGCAACTATTATCTTTACCAACAGTGTCACCCAACCGATGGCAGAAGCTAATGTAGTTCTAAAACAGATTTCCGGGGGGGATCTCTCTATAGATATACCCAGCAACCGAAAAGATGAAATTGGTGAGCTCTTTTATAGTATGAGCCTCATGGCCCAACAGTTAAATAATACCATCAGCCGCATCCGAACCAACTCGGTCAATGTCAATACATCCGCCAAGGAACTAAAATCAACCGCACAGGCTTTAAGTAAAGCTTCAGCAGAACAGGCTGCCAGCGTGGAAGAGACCAGCTCGGCCCTCGAACAGATGGCTGCCTCAATTGCTAAGAACAGTGATAACGCCCGCCATACCGATGAAATGGCCCGGGAAACCGCCAATGAAGCACAGGCTGGTGGTCAGGCCGTTCAGGAAGCATTTGAAGCGATGAAAAAAATCATGGATAAGATTACTGTCATTGACGAAATTGCCGCCCAGACAAACCTGCTTGCCCTAAACGCAACTATTGAAGCGGCGCGTGCCGGTGAACATGGCCGCGGGTTTGCCGTCGTAGCAACCGAAGTGGGCAAACTGGCGGAAACCAGCCAGAGCGCCGCTAAGGAAATTATGGGCTTAGCGCGCAACAGCATGGAAATTTCCGAAAAAGCCGGCAAGATGCTGCAGGTCATCGTGCCGAAAATTGCACAAACCGCAGAGCTGGTGCAGGATATCGCTAACTCTTCGGAACAACAGCGCATTGGCGTTCAGCAGATCAACCAGGCCATGTTGCGCCTAGATCAGATAACCCAACAAAACGCGTCAGCCGCTGAAGAACTCTCAGCGACCTCAGAAAATCTATCACAGCGCTCCGAAGAATTGCGGCACACGGTTGATTTTTTCATCACCAATCATACCCTTGACATGCCGGTAGCAGAAAACAAAATGAACTTCGCCTTACCTGATGAACCACCCAAAGCGGCAAGCAGCGCGCCTAAGCCATACATCCGCATGTTCCACGAAAATAGCGGGTTAGCCACAGCTCAACAGCCAGGCCGTTTAGAACGCCGGATCGCTGCACCGGTAGCCGATAAACCACACGAAAAAGATTTTGAAAAATTCTAAAAGCTGCCCGTAGTACTTCTGCCCCCACAGGGGTTGTTAGTTACTAAAAAATACATTATGTCTCATAGGGATGGTTTTCTGGATGGGGAATTCCTCACCTAAGTTTTTAAAAAATCCTAAGTAAAGCGCTGCTATACTTGCGTTCAGTTGCCCCACAGTAGGGATGGTTGGGTAGGTACCTTTGGTTACCGGTTTAGAGGGTTGCCAGCAGGCGCGCAAGGCGCTCTAAAGCCCGGTCAATTGTCTGCTCTCTGACGATCAGAGGTGGCGCAAAGCGCAGTACATTATGTCCGGCGCGTCCAATGACCAGACGTTCTTCTAATGCTTTACCGACCAGAGGACGGGCTTCAATGTCGTCGCGGAGCACAAGGCCCACCAGTAACCCCATCCCTCGGACCTCTCTGACGATATCGGGAAACTGTGCCTGTAATTTCTGCAGCCCAGCTCTAAAATAAGCCGCGCTTTTCTTTACCTGGTTGAGGGTATCATGGGCTTCGATAAAACGAATTACTTCATAAGCCACAGCAGAGCCTAAATGGTTACCACCAAACGTACTGCCATGCATGCCTGAAGCCAGCTCTGGGGCAAATTTTTCAGCCACCAGCATGGCACCAATAGGAAAGCCGCCACCTAAGCCTTTCGCCATCGTCAGTATGTCGGGCAGCACACCGTAATTCTGGTAGGCAAAATAGGCGCCGGTGCGCCCCATGCCGGTCTGCACTTCGTCAAAGCACAGCAGCGCGTCATAACGATCGCAGAGCTCGCGGGCTTTTTGCAAAAAAGCAGTCTCCATGGGCAGCACCCCACCCTCCCCCTGGATAGGCTCGATAATAATACCACAGACATCCTCATCGACTGCTGCTTCTAAAGCCGAGATGTCATTGGCAGGCACATAGACTACCCCCGGCAGCAAAGGACCAAAACCACCATGGATTTTTTCTTGTCCCGTAAGCGTCATCGCCCCAAAAGTGCGGCCGTGAAAACTGTCGATCAGGGAAATAATTTTATATTTTGTTGCTTTTCTTGCCTGCCCGTGTACCCGCATCAATTTTAAGGCAGCTTCGTTCGCCTCAGTGCCTGAATTACAGAGAAACACTCGGCCGGGGAAATTGATTTCAACCAAAGCGCGGGCGAGCATCGCCTGCTGCTGGTTATAGAATAGGTTGGATGTATGCCACACTAAATCCGCTTGGTGGTGGATGGCATTGATTAAATCAGCTTGCGCATGCCCTAGCGCGGTTACCGCAATACCACTTAAAAAGTCGATATATTCCCGACCTTCGGTATCATAGAGAAATTCCCCCGATCCATAGGCAAAAGCAACCGGCATACGGGCATAATTCTGTAGTAAGTATTTTTCATCTAACTGGCGGATCTCTTCAAAGGTCATCATCCGTTGGGGTTCATAGGAGAGATCTACCTGTTGGGGCTTATCTGTCCGCTCAAAATCGGGATAATATTCCCTGATAAATTCATCGTTCATTTGGCCGGTTTTCTGGTGCGCATTTTCATCTGGCATGGCTCCGCTTCTTATAATTGGCATAGACTGAAAACACGAAAAAGAAGGTTGCGATCCTGTTTCGTCATTCTGAAATAGGATATGAGCAACCGCAAAAAAAGTTCAAAATTTACCGAACACACTTCTTTCTTCTCATCCTCTATCGATAACGAAAAGATATTCTACCGCAAACACATCCCCAGTGATGAAAAAGTACAGCGTGTGGTCATCTACCAACATGGCTTTGGCGAACATTCCGGTCGCTATAACAACCTGGTACAGACAATGGCTGGCAGCGGCACAGCCCTTTATGGGATAGATTCGCGGGGCCATGGTCGTTCCCCCGGTATCCGCGGTCATGTGGAAGATTTTGACTGGTATTGCCGTGATTTTGGTCAATTGGTTGGGTTAGCACTGGAAGAAACTAACCTGAAGCAGGCAATCGTATTGGGTCATTCGATGGGCGGCGTCATCGTTCTCAAATATGCCTTAGCGGGAGAAAACCAAAAACGCATTGCCGGCCTTATTTCAAGCTCCACAGGGTTTTCGCCGGTACTTGATTTTGAAAAGACTGTAAAAAAAACAGCAGCTTCCATACTCTCAGCTTTTCTGCCCGGGCTGGTACTTGATGCCAACCTTGACGTCAACCTGCTGTCGCACGACCCACAAGTCATTGCCGACTACCAGTCTGATCCCCTCGTACACGGAAAAATTTCATTAAAAATGGGTGACACTTTCTTCAGCAGCGGGACAGAATTACTCCGCCGGGCACACCTTTTAACCGTACCGCTTCTGGTAATCCACGGTACCGCTGACGGTATTACCGACGCGAAATCTTCGCGGGAATTCTATGAGCGTGCCGCTTCGAAAGATAAAACTCTGAAACTGTATGAAGGCCTCTACCATGAAACCATGAATGAAGCCTCACCAGACCGGGAGCGGGTGTTAGCCGATATTAAGGACTGGATTTTACAGCACTGATACCCAAAGCCGGGAACAGTTTTTGATATGTTTGGGGGAACAAGCAGTGGGATGGCTGCTATTTTCCGCGTGGGCTTAAATTACCAAATCGGAAAGTAACGGCAAAAGCCGCTGACATATCATTGGTCTTGCCTGAAATAAAGTAAGGACCTTCTTTGAAAATGGCCACATTGCCCAGCCAATCAAAGGACAATGGCCCAAGACGGTAGGATAGTCCCATGGAAATACTCGATCCGGCACTTAGAAACTGTGACCTTGAAGTTACAATTTTACCGTTATTTACTTTCGTTGTAGATTCGTAATTATTCCCTGAATTGATCACGTTATGGCGGATACCAAACCTTAGGTCGGTATTCTCGGTCACGTCAGCAGTTAAACCCAGCAACAGAGGCAGACGAATCACATAGGCCGTGGTGTCAAATTCCCGGGCATCTGTCGCTACGGGTATTTTGCCAGCGGAATAGATATTGTGGAATGGCTCATAAAAGAATTCAGCCCCCCAGAACAGACCGAGTTTTTGAGACAAAATGAGTTCATTAGCCGCACCGACCTGCAGACGATGCCCGATACGTTCATAGAGACCTTCGCGTACCATAATGCCATTGGTCGTTACATAGCTGCGGGTTGAGCGATCAAGGTAGGTATAACCCCAGCGAAGGTGCACCTGTCCGGACAATCCGGTTTTCAGGGTCGCTCTGCCTTTTAGCCCCAGGTCAAAAGCGCCGTCACTCTCGTAACCACCGTTAGCGTTTACATTATTTAACGTCTTATCCGCGCGATTGTCTAAATTGTATTTGTTGAATACTATACTGCTAGCGATACTTTTTAACACAGGATTATTCATCGCATAAATCACCCCCATAACGGTACGAAATTCCGACTTGAAAAGCGCGACTTTTTCCTCATTGCTATTAGCAGTATCCTTAAACGACTGCTCATCAGAAGCAAAGCCATAGCTTAAAGATGCGCCGAGATTCAGGCGGCCCATATCGTGTGACATCATTATTTCGAGGTTTCTGTTTTCTAACAGGTTGGCCCCCGGGTTACGGATGTCGGCAGCGGCAGCGCGCATATTTAAGGGGGTCGTGCTAAGCGCTCCGTTACCCAAAAATGACGCGTTACTGAAATCAATACGTGCAGGATCGTCTGAAGAGCCATGGTATAAGCTTTGGAAATCCGCCGTGTTAAAAGCGTTAGTATTGACGATAGTTCCGCTGAACACCCCCAGAGTGGTTCCCTTCATTATGGGTATGAATATCCCCCCCATCTTTATCGTATTATAGTACTCAAAATAAATTGAATTTTCATACCCCTGCATTGCAGCCGGATTTTCAAAAATAAACGGGTACTGCCCATCGGACATCCAGGCGGTATCTTCATCGATGCCAAGACCGGCGGATCGAGTGAATGTGGCAGCTAACGGTTGCGCTATACTAAAGTACCAGAGTACCATAGTAAACAGCGCACAATCATAAAATCTTTTGAAAAGTCGTTCCGTTCTGTTATTTTTTTTCATCTCTCTCACCTGAAAGTAAATAATTGAAATTATACGTTATGCCAATTCGAGCCGCAAGAGTTTCTTGGGCGCCCGATAGAAAATTAGGTCCTCGTCTGAGCAAAGCGACTGACGTAAGCCAATCGACAGTA
>CALHRC010000171.1 GCA_938038265.1 uncultured bacterium | reverse complement strand
GGCCAGTTCCCGCGCAGCGAGTCGGGCAGGGTAAGGGCTGTCTATTCTGCCAAAGGAAAGACATTTTTAGCAAATATCTGCCTTGCCAGTCGTAAAGACGCGCGCGATGCGGTTGCGGCTGCCCGCAAGGCCTTCAACGGCTGGGCAGGTAAGACTGCCTACAACCGTGGGCAAATTCTATATCGTATGGCTGAAATGGCCGAAGCGCGCCGCCTTGAGTTAGTGCAAGAATTAGTACAAGCCACAGGTGGGGATGTCTCCACTGCCGAACAAGAGACTGACAGTGCGATTGATCGTCTGATCTGGTATGCCGGCTGGTGTGATAAATTGAACCAAGCTGTTGGTAATTCCAATGCAGTAGCAGCCCCTTATTTTAATTTTACTATTCCCGAACCAATGGGGGTAATTGCCTTAGGCTGCCCTGATGAAATGCCACTTGTATCTTTTATTTCATTGGTTGCGCCAGTGATTACTGGTGGTAATACGGTGGTGGTTTTTGCTTCAGAAAGATATCCTACGGTGGCAATTGCCTTGGCGGAAATTTTCGCAACAAGCGATCTGCCGGGTGGGGTCATCAATATCCTCACCGGTGATCGCGCTGAAATCTTGCCTGTGCTTGCCGCTCACATGGATGTTAATGCCATAGGCTTAGCCGGTGTTAGTGCGGATTTACGTAGAGCCATTGAAAGCGCTGCGGCAGAAAATGTGAAGAGGGTTCGTTTTTATAGTTCAGAGAAACCCGCAGATTGGCAAGCTGCTGAAATGCAGAACCTGTCATTTTTAGCCGATTATCTTGAGTTTAAAACCGTCTGGCACCCGGTTGGCTCTTGATTGTAGCAATTTCTTTTAATGTTCATGTCCGGGTTCATAGATGGCCCGGATGAAAAATCCCATACCACTTTGTTCTATGGCCATGGGGACCGCTGCCACTATACCAATTAGAAAATTATCTGCCAGAGAGACCCTCAGTTGGGGGCGAAAGACAATATCCCAATCCTGCTGGTAGTTGATAATGTTCGTCTCCAGGCCAATAAAATTCCGTGTGCCGGATATCATCCAATGTACATTAGCGTTAAGATGATATTCGGTATGTGTTACGCCGCTGCTCAGAGCTTCAATATAAGGGCCGGTATAGACAAGGGTATGCAGGTTATTCCCCCAGCGTTTGGCGGCAATGAAAAACGGATTATAGACGTTACCGTGGAAGGTATTATCCATTGTCAACTGGCGAAATTCAGGGAACAGAAACTCATGGATATATCCGAAAGCGAGGGAAGTTGCGGTCGCCGTGGATACAAAAAATGTATATTGGCCAGCTAATTTAAGGCTCTCCAGCTTATGACTGGGAATATCTGAAATAAATTCGGCATCGGTGGTTGTCTGGTAGGGATTATTGAAGAAAAACGGCAATTCTACCTCAAGACCTAGGCGATCAATTGGCGCCCATTCGTATTCCACTAAAGCGTGGTATTCGACATGCCGCCGCCGATCCTGCATGCCAAAACCAACATTCCATTCAGCTTCACCAGCGCGTGCTCCGAGATCTCGGATCAGATCGATATATAGAGGCTCGGCATGTAAAACTTTTGGGGGAAAATCCGCTTGTTGAACTTCAAGTATATATCCTAAGTCCATTTCATGCTTGGCAGGTTCTTCTTGGGAGAGAATACGGAACAGCAAAGCACTGAATAATAAGATAAGGGTTGACTTGAAAAGCATGACACTCTCTTTCGCGTTGGGTTAATGCTACAAGAAAAAAAGAATCAAACTAATTGGAGCGGTATAATTTTTTTATAGTACTTGACATTGCTGCTTTTCTGAAAACCATCGCAATATGGCACCCCAACAGATCACGCTTGTCTGGTTTTGGGTGGGCGTAGTACTAATTGTCTGTGAATTTTTTCTTCCAGGCCTGGTAGTAATATTTCTAGGACTGGCTGCCACCTCGGTTGCTGCCTTGCGATGGTTTGGTCTGTTAGAAAGTCATCCGGGTAGTTTTACCGCCTGGTTTTTTTTGAGCGTGGCATATTTGCTGCTACTGCGCCAGCTTGTGACTCGCTTTTTTCCGGGAGAAGCTGGGCGTGAAGTGACAGATGAAGATGCAGTGAATCTTGGCCGTGAGGTCGAGGTTATTGAAAGCGTTTCCGATGCCAACATGAAAGGTCGCATTAGGTTTTCTGGCAGTAGTTGGCCAGCGCGCTCGCTCAATGGCGACATACCCGCAGGCAGTAGGGCGCGCATTTTGACCAGGGAGAATATAGGTTATATAGTTGAGAAAATAGAAGACTAAAACGTTAAGGAGAAAACGTATGTTTGACTTTATTACTATTTTGTTTTTGGTTGCTCTATTCATTATCTGGAAGATGTTTAAGGTCGTGCCAATGCGCGAAAATTGGGTAAAAGAAAGGCTCGGTAAGTTTGCCGGTGTTTTGCAGCCGGGCTTTCATTTCTTTCTGCCGTTTCTGGACCGGGTCGCTTACCGCCATGAGATGCGCGAACAAGTCATTGACATACCTTCCCAACGCTGTATTACCCGGGATAATGTTGAAGTCGAGGTGGATGGTTTAGTTTACCTTAAGGTAATGGATCCTGAAAAAGCAAGCTATGGCATTGGTAACTATTACAAAGCAGCAACTGATTTAGCCCAGACGACTATGCGATCTGAAGTAGGCAAGCTGGATCTCGATGATACCTTTAAGGAACGCGATCGGATTAACGAAAAAATTGTGCAAGAAATTGATAAAGCCTCGGAAGCCTGGGGTATTAAATTTCTGCGTTATGAGATTCGCAAAATTGAGCCGTCCCCCGGTATGATTGATACTCTCGAAAAACAAATGGAAGCAGAACGCCAAAAACGTGCCGAAATTACGTTAGCCTTAGCCCACAAAGAAGCACGGATCAATGTCTCTGAAGGTGAGCGGCAAGAGGCGATCAATATTTCTGAGGGCGAAAAAATAAAACGTATCAATGAAGCTGAAGGTCGCAGTCAAGAAATAACCCTCATTGCCAATGCAACCGCTGAAGGTATTCGCCTCATTGCTGAGGCTATCAAAAAGCCTGGCGGACAAATCGCAGTACGGATGCGGGTCGTCCAGCAGTATATTGAGGAACTTGGTAATATTCTGCGCCGTTCGAAAATATCTATTGTACCGGCAGGGTTGGCTAACTTGAGAGGATTTTTCGAAGGTTTGGGATCGGTGGGTTCTGCAATTGCCGATGTCACAGAAGCGCCGAATGTATCAACTGCGCCGAAAGCCGGTAAAAAATAAGAAAAATAAGGAAAGAACAATGAGCGTATTTTCATTACTGGTATGGGGAGCTTTTTTTATCATTGTGATCATTAAATTGATCGGCTCGATTCGAATTGTTCCGGCGCAGAAGGCATATATTGTCGAATACCTCGGAAAATATCATAAAACCTTGAAATCGGGCTTTCACCTGCTGGTGCCTTTTTTTGAGAAAGTTACCTACATCCACGATCTGCGCGAAGAGGCCATCAACGTTCCGCCACAAGATTGTTTCACGGCAGATAACGTCAGAGTTGAGGTGGATGGCATTCTCTATATGGCAGTCATCAACCCAGAGATGGCAAGTTATGGTGTCACCGATTACCGTTATGCTGCAATCCAGTTAGCACAGACGACAGTCAGGGCCGTGATTGGCACTCTGGAACTTGACAGAACGTTTGAAGAAAGGGAGCTTATTAACGCAAAAATTGTTTCGGTTCTCAATGAAGTTGCCGACCACTGGGGGATTAAGATTTTTCGCTATGAAGTAAAAAATATTATCCCACCAGAATCCGTGCGGGCTTCGATGGAGCGCCAGCTTACTGCCGAGCGGGAACGACGCGCATTGAATGCCCGCAGTTTAGGCGATAAAGAATCCCGCATCAATGAATCCGAAGGTAAAAAAGCTGAATTGGTCAATAAATCGGAAGGCGAAAAGCAAAAACGTATCAATGAAGCCGAAGGTCAGGCTGCTGAAATTCTGAGCCTTTCCAAAGCTACTGCCCATGCTATCGAAACTCTGGCGGCGGCTATCGCAATGCCCGGCGGCGAAGAGGCGGTAAAATTACGCGTCTCTGAAAATTTTATCAGCCAGATCAAAGGAATTGCGCGTAACGATGCCCAGGTAATCATCCCAGCCGATCTGACAAATATCGACGATCTTATGCAAGGTCTGGGTATAGATCTGGAACAGACAAAAAAAAAGAGCTGAATAAACCGACCCTGGCCGTAGCCGCAGCTCAACTGAAAGCCTTGCTGGTATCCCGAAATACCGCAGGGCTTGCAGAGGCGATATATCGCCTTGAAACCTGTGAGCGTTTTCTGTTATCGCCGGGGGCGTTATTGCTTTCAGGACTTGCCTGGCAGCAGCTGGGCGACAGAAGTAAA
The DNA here is from genome assembly GCA_938038265.1 of uncultured bacterium. Lineage (GTDB taxonomy): Bacteria > Spirochaetota > Leptospiria > Turneriellales > Turneriellaceae > CALHRC01. The sequence goes on along the minus strand of CALHRC010000171.1, from coordinate 414 downwards.
GCATTGGCAAGACTTGAAAAGGCGAAAGAGCTTGACCCGACCAATCAAACTATTGAACAGCACTTGAAAAAAATAAGGTCGTAAACCATGCAAAGCGAAATCGCCCGCGTCGAAACCCTGCTCGAAGCCCTACCATACATCCGCCGCTTCAGCGGCAAAACCATTGTAATTAAATATGGCGGCGCCGCCATGGATAAAGCTGACCTGCGCGACCAGTTCGCCCGGGACATTACCCTGTTGCAATATGTCGGCATTCGCCCTGTCATTGTACATGGCGGTGGTCCAATGATAAATTCTCTTTTAGATCGCCTGGGCGTAAAATCTGAATTTGTCGATGGGCATCGCGTTACAGACGAAGAGTCTATGCAGATTGTAGAAATGGTCTTAGCCGGCCAGGTGAATAAATCCATTGTT
>CALHRC010000170.1 GCA_938038265.1 uncultured bacterium | reverse complement strand
TAGCGGGACTCAGACTTAATACTACAGTGTATAAATTGTTGCTTTTTCTGGTGATGCCACTTAATTATACGGTGTATAGTTACTCCACTACCCTGCTCAATGATGAAAGTGGTGAAATCAAAGCCGAAGAACTGCGCCTGCTACCCATGGGACCGTCGTGGCTGACTGCCGCGGAATCGTTTTACCTGCCGGTAGTCATGAGCTCTCACGATCTGGGTTCCTTTGCGCTGGCAGAAAGGTCTTATGTAAATCTCAATGGTTATTCAGCCTTGTGGCAGAGGACGTATCTCAATTACAGTGATATTAGCCATCCCGGTGAGCCGGGCAAGGCGCTGGTTGACATCCCCCTGCGCTATGCCCATGCCCTGCAACTGCGCTCGACTCTGGCCGGCGGAGATAAGCCGGAGGGCTGGCATTACAGAACCAGACCATCGCCGGTAAATTATATGGCGTATAATTATGGCATGGTGGCAACCATCGGCGGCCCGGCCTTTATCGGCGCCGGTGTCTTTGACCGCGAACCACCCCAGCTCTGGGGCGCCCCCGAAGAGACCCGCTCGTTTCTGCCTTCGCATGAACTTGACGCCCAGGTACAGCGGGGTAATACCCGCGTCTTTGGTGAGAGTATCCTACACCGTAGGAATTTTATCACTACCCGCGAAAATGAGTTTTCGGCCCGCAACAGTGTTTTCTTAGAACAGTACTTAGGCGACTCGACACTGACAGCGGCGTTTCAGCATTTAAGCCGGGAACAGGAAGGCGCCGACTTGGGCGACGGCGATGGCCAGGTACAGGCTTCGCGCCGGCTTTCCGGTCTGTTGAAGTTGGATACCAACTACCGGGGTCTGCTATGGAATTCCGCAGCGGGTATCGGTCAGGTAACCCTTGGGGATTTGAAAGAACGACAGCTAACGAAATCCATCGAAGATGAAATCAATAACCGGCCGGCGCAGATACCGATGACGCAGACCAGCCTGTTCTGGGATAACCGCCTGCAATTAGCCCTGCCATCCCCCCTGGCTCTGGCAGATATGATGCCGCACACCTTGCACCTGCGGGTGGAACGGGTGCAAGAACAACTACCTCAGGAAGGCTATGTGCGGGCACGCACTCATTTGGGACAAGCAATGGATGTCTTTACCCTGACACAGGGCAGTGCCTGGCAGCGCAATACGTTAACCGGCCGCTACACCACAGGTTTTACAAAAGAAGAAAATGATTACCGCTGGCAGTTTGAGACCGGCATCGCGGGGGATGTACTCGCCTCTGGCAACCGAGCGGTTCTGGGGCGACTGGCACCAGTGGCACTTCTCAAGGGCTCCCTGTTTCTGAATAACCGACGCACCGAAGTATTTGCCGGGCTGCGCCATGACATTACCCCACTCACCCACCAGGAAGCGCGTTTATTGGCGGGTAATACGGCGTGGCGGCGTAATTACTGGAACGACCTCAACTCTGATGGTATGTACCAGAGTGGCGAGGCCGGGGCACTGTTACCGCGCACCGGAGCGGCCTATGTTACGCCGGCTGACGACCTGAGCACTCCCTTCTTTGAAGAGCTGGTGGTAGGCACTTCGCGAAAACTTACCCATGACTGGCAGATGGTGGGCCGCACCGTGTTCCGCTACTACTCGCGACTTTACCAGATTGGCATGGCTGACAGAACCGGCGCCACTTATGAAAAGTCAGAACGTGACAATGTCGCAGGCGGCTATGTCTATAACCGCACCGACAATAATATAGGTGGCGAATTTTACGAATTGACCAACCAGCGTGAACACAGTACCTACTTCGCACTGGAGTTACAACTCATGAAGCTGCGCAGCGGCAACAGTTGGTTTCTCAACGCTTCGGGTGGGGCTTACCTGCACCTTGGCTATCCCCCCGCGGGTAATGGTGAGATCCATAATGACATTGGCATAGTAAATGAATCGACTGCTGATCCTAATGGCCGCCTCAACCTACTGGGCCGCACCAATTACGATCGTGGCTATATGTTTAAGATCATCACGGGCTTTATGCCGATAAAATACCTAACCTGGAGCAATGCCATCCACTACCGCGACGGCATTCCCGTGGGGCAGGTCAAGTTAGCCGATGGGCTCTCGCAAGGACCCACTGTGGTGCAGCACTCGCTGCGGGCTAACGCTGAAGAAGGTATTGGCCGCTTTGTCTTCTATATGCAGTGGGATACTCGTCTCATTTATGAGCGTGAAGACCACGGCTATAGCTGGTTTGCCGCGCTGGACCTCTATAACGTCAATGGCTTTCGCCTGGAACTTAAAGAAAGATTTTTTGCTGACCACAACTACCGGGACCCCACCGAAAGCATGACCGCGCGCACCATACGAATTTCTGCCGGCGCCCGATTTTAAGGTGGGGGGATGTACACGTCTGAAGAACTTTACCGTTTTGCCGCTGCAGCCTATGCTGAAGCTAAAGCCTGCCTTGTGGCCGATGAAGTGCCCGTGGGCGCGGTGGTGGTTTACCAAAATGAAATTATTACTACCGGGCGCAACCGCATTGTAGAGCTACACGACCCCACCGCCCACGCAGAAATGCTCGCCATCCGCGCCGCTGCCGCTAAGCTTGGTAATGAGCGCCTCATGGGTTGTGATCTCTTCACCACACTTGAGCCTTGTATGATGTGCAGCGGCGCCCTACTCTTTGCTCGCATTAGAAAAGTATATTATTTGGCGCGGGAGCTGCGCCTGCCGGCCCTGCGCTCTGTGCTCGAGCTGCCTGGGCATAACCATAAAATCGACCTGGAACTGCTGGATTTTGCTCAGTTAGACGCGGCGAAGTTACTGCGGGGTTATTTTGAGGCCAAGCGGGGAAATTCCCGGTGACCGCCGGTAGATCGGGGATAGCCTGGGTTAGAGACTCTATTTGTTCAGGAATTCCTGAACAAATACGGGGCAAGCATATAGAAACCATGTAACGTTACATATATTTTCTCTATTGAAGGATTCATCCTACTAATACTGAAATCCAATAACAAGGGATTCCTTAACAATAAACAGGAACAAGTGGCTTACTGCCATGGTACATACAGAGCTTTCATAAGGAACCAACAGAAATCCCCACAAGAGATATTATTGTTCAGGAATTCCTGAACTATGTTCTCGATACGTAGCAAACTTTCCGACAGGTAATAGTTTTTGTCCCAAAATAAAAATTTTATCGGGTTTTTTAGGTGTATTTTGCAAATTTTTGCCCTCTTGCTGTGTATATACAAGTATGAGAGTTAAAGAGACATCGACCCAGTCCAAATACGGTATCAGCGACATCTGGGAAATCCGCCTAGATAGAGAAGCCAAAGCTCTGCTACGCTCACTTGCCCGTAAGCGGCGCTGTACCATGTCGTGGCTTGCGCGGTATTGCATCTTCCGAATGGTACATAAAAATAAAATTGATCGGGAGGAGTTTAAGGCAATGGTGGATGATATTAAGGTCAAACGCAAGCCATTTCGCGAGTTAGGGCGGTTTTATGTCTGTTTTTACGGCGAGGATATCTTATGGGTTAAAATGCAGGCGCTGGCCTTGGGGGTGACGGTGTCAATGCTGGTTAGGGTGGCCTTGTTGCGGTACTTTTCGACATTGGGGAGCGAGCGGGCGGTACCGTGGTGGCGCTTGTTCTGGTACGGGATAAAACTGAACAAAAAAATTTTACTCAAAAGACAAAGAACCCACCGAGCAATTGTTCAGGAATTCCTTAACTCAAGCCCTTTCTCCCCCGAAGATTACTGGGCACTGCCAATAGGAGACTTGCCGGCATTCCTGAGGTAAATAATCCCCACAGAAATTGCTAAAGTGCCTTTTCTCCACTCATAAGCCAGACAGAGGAGGATAATCCTCACCACCCTCAGTGCCCGGATGACAGCGACCAATGCGCCGCAGCGAAAACCACAAAGCCCGCCCTAAAGGCAGAGTTTGAAAGCACAAAATGGCATAGTTAGAACAAGTAGGATGGAACCGACATTGCCCGCCAATAAAGGGACCTAACACCTTCTGGTAGAGCCTGATAAAGGCGATAACCAAACGTCGGACGAAAGAGAGGCGGGCCGGAACTGTCACAGTTTTTCCCTTACCTGCGAAAAAATTTTTCTCAACCGGCGAACCCTCTCAGGGAACGTGAGTGCAACAAAACTTTCTTTCACAAATACGGCAACAGCGCAAGAGGTAACCGGGGGAACTACATCCACCAAAGCGATCTCAAGAGCCGCTCTGACAATGCGCTTCGCCCGATTGCGGGCAACTGCTGTTTTTAGGCTTCGGGGTAGCGCAATAAGTACCATCCAAGGAGAGGGGGCACTTTCCTGTAACACCAGAAAGCGCAAATAACAGTCTGCAGCATACAATTTCTTACCTTCTTTAAAAAGAGAAGCAATTTGCTTTTTGGATTTAAGCCCAGAGAAAAGGCGGCGGCGCTTCAATCAAGCTTAAGATTACTTGACAATATGAAAACGACGGCGCTCATCAGAGACTGTCAGTTTCCAGCGGCCTTTTTTGCGGCGACGGCGCAGAACATCCTGCCCATGCTTAGTGGCCATACGAGCACGAAACCCATGGGTTCTGTTGCGATGCAAATTTGAGGGCTGAAATGTCCGTTTCATAAGAGGCAAAGTATGGTAATGAGTCGCAGTGTCAATATCTATTTTACGTTGACAGCCTGAAAATCATTGGGATTATGTCACATATGCCACAGGTCTCGAATCCGTTTTTGACAAACAAAGACGACGATGACCCGATACTTGAATTTAAAAATATTGATACCGGCCATCTTGAAATAAAGAAAATCGATCTGGGGGGGATTCCTTTTTACCCGGCCACGGGTAGTGAGCTTATTGCTCATAGCCTGCATCGTCTGGAAGAATTACGGGAAATGAAACGGCGTGACCTGCACACCCATAGCGGGCCGCAGTTTGTCATTCCATTTGACCCATACAGGTATGCCTGGGTAAGGATGCGCAGGAAATTTCTGGAAATTGCGCAGAGCTCATTTATTAACCTGCCCGATGGCGCTGGTCTGTTATGGTTGGCTCGCATGGAAGGTAAGAAATTGCCGGAACTGGTGACCACGATTGGCTACAGTATGAACTTGATTCGTTTGGCACAGGCAAAGGGTTATACGGTATTTTTTGTGGGCGGCAGAGATGAGGTGCTGGATAAACTGGCTATGAACCTAAAGCGTTCCTTCCCGAATTTACGTATTGTGGGGAAGCACCATGGTTATTTAAAAGGGGCGAGTAAACAGCGGGTGGTCGAGGCGCTGCGCAAGACTGATCCTCATATTATTTTTCTTGGGATTGGCTACCACAAAGGGATGAAATGGCTGATGGAAAACCGAGGCGCATTGGGTAACTGCATCATCGTAAACATGGCTGGCGAGCTGGATATCCTGGCTGGCAAACGCAAAAAAGCGCCGGACAGCTTTGCCATCCGGGGATATACTTGGTTATGGCGTACTATGAACCGGCCCTGGCGTTGGCATCGGTTTTTGGTGATTGTCTATTGGTTTTTTGGCACATTATTCAGGCGAATTTTCAGGCGCAAAAAATCCACAGAAGGTTGAATTATTGGGGATATTTTTAGGGAATCTCTATAAAAATCCGTGAAGGGAATTTTCCTATAAAAGGAACGGGCAGGGGCCCATATTTGCTAGATTAGCTTTGGCTAAAGCAGGGAACAGAGTAGTAAAGGGGCATTCCCCATAACTATGCGACAGAA
>CALHRC010000169.1 GCA_938038265.1 uncultured bacterium | reverse complement strand
TGCGCGAGCTGCTTGGCGAGGGTGGCTCCAAAGAAAATGCTGTCGAGTTGCTCACCGTTGCCGAGTATTACTACCGCATGAACAAGACAGATTATGCGATCTACGGTTTTGAGGCTTTTTTGCGCAATTATCCAACTCATGGACTGGCAGAAAGGGCGCGCAAGATGCTCCAGTCAGCTAAGACTGGCGCGCCTTACCCCATTGATGCACTCTCCATTGAAGATGAACTTGCCCAACGGGCAGATGCCTCGTCACTGACCGGGAGCTTTGCCACTACTTTTGCCGATAAATCATCCTCCGATTTCACGGCGCCCAATATGGGTTCCTTTGATGCAGGGGGGATGGACGACTTTGCTGCACCGGCTCTCGATGACATGGGGATGGATGCTGGTATGGGAGCTACGCCTGCTGGGAATATGCTGCCTTCGCAGCAGTATTACGAAGCGTTAAACCTCTTCTCCCAGGGGAACATCCAGGGTGCAATTGATTTATTTGAAAAAATTATTCAGACAAAGTCTTTTCCTAACGCTTCTGAATCTCAGTTTCTTGAAAAGGCCATGTTTGATCAGGCGCGCGCTTATCTCAAGAGCGGTAAGGGCGATACTGCAGTTGAAAAATTTTCTCTGTTTCTGAAAAAATTTCCCCGCAGTGCGCTGCAGAAAAAAGCCTGGCTACATATTGGCGAAGTGTATGAAGCTAAAAAAGATAAGCAGCGCGCGGTCAGCTGTTACGATCGGGCAGCCAAGATTCCACCGGATGACAAAGATTCTGTAACGGCCAGAAATAAAATCAAGGCGCTCACAGGAAGATAATATGCTCGGCGGCGGACTTTTCAGTAAATTTGGTAAACAGTTTAACCCAAACCAGATTATTTTCTGCGAGTTTGAACCGGGCAATGACTTCTATTTAATTCAGTCGGGCAAGGTGAAGATATCCAAAATTGTCAAAGACAAAGAAAAGACCATGGATATTTTGGGCCCCGGCGATATTTTTGGCGAAATGGCCATTCTTGAAGAGCAACCTCGTTCGGCGACCGCTTCAGCGGTGGATACCGTACAGGTACTGCACTTCAACCGGGAGAACTTTGTTACACTCATGACATCGCAGCCCCAGTTAGCCCACAAGCTGCTGGTGATTTTTTCCCGGCGCATCTATGATGCCAAGCGTCGGTTGATGATTCTGTTGCTCGATGACATCCAGTCAAAGGTTGCCGATGTGATTCTAATGCTTTCCGAGAAAGAGCCCAACTATCGAGATTTGCGCTCTATTACACTCAATATTACTGTTGACGATATAGCCAATTGGTGTGGTGAGCCATCCGACCAGGTTCAGCAGATTGTAAATCATTGGACGAAGATAGGCAAATTGGAGCAGTACGCTGATCGCATCGTCGTGCCAAACTTGAATGATTTCCGACGTATTGTTGCGGCTAAACGAAAAGATGCCCGACTGTAGGGTGTCTAAAAAACAAAAGTTCAGGAGCAGTGTGGGTAGCCAACTTTTTCTGCAGGATTCTAAAGAAAAGACTGTTTTTCGCCGATAAACCAACCAAGGACGTACTATATGCGCGCATGTAATATCATTGTCTTACTGCTGTTAGTCTCGCTGCCATTGATAGCGCAGGACAATAACCAAAACACGGGAAAAGTAATCGCCGGGGGCAGTGCTTTCGACGAAAGAATTCAAATTAAAAACTTTTTCTACTGGAAAAAATATGCTCCGAGCGGGCGTGGGGAATTTCTTGAAATCTCTTTTGACGCGATCAACCATGCGGAATATAATATACCCCTGAAAATGTTTATTGTCGGTTTCTATGAACACGATGAGACAGATTCGCTCTACCGCAAATATGTCTCTTACCCCCAGTGGCGCAGCAGAGATTTTGAAGCGGAAGTAAAAAAAATTGCCTTGTTTGATAGTGTGCCCAAGCTCGATCACGAAGAAGTCGCCAACTGGGCGGCTAAAAACCGTGGTGAAGATCCTCAGCCTGAGGCAAAAACCGAATCAGAAAAAAGAAAGCGTAAGACAGCTTACCAGCGCTTTTTAGATTATGTCAGCTACATTGAAGCGCATCCTGATAAAGGTATTGATGTGCCGCTGCAGGGCTGGGAAGATACCACCACTCTGACCTCCAAAGAAGCCGAGTATAACATTGTCAGCATTTCTCTCAAGACCAGTGTCTGGGCGACGCTGTATTCCCGCTATCGCCAGAACCCGGTTTTCTTTAATCACTTAGGCGTTGTGCTGTATGACATGGACGAAAAGAAAGTAGTCTATCGTCAGTTCATCAAATTTACCCGTCCGTTCCGGATTCGCTAAGCGTTGTTAGGGCGTTCAAAATCCTTATTATCCGGTATTGCGCATACCCGCAGCAATGCCGTTGATGGTTAAAAGTAGTGCCCGGCGGATTTCCTCTTCAGATTCGTTAGTGCGCAGCCGGCGCAATAATTCTGCCTGGAGCATATTTAGCGCATCGAGGTGGGGATTTCTCACTTCAATGGAACGCGCTAATACTTGGTTTTCTTCAAGCAATCGGGAATGCCGGGTTACCTGCAGCAGCACTTCAATAGAAGTCTTCAGACGTTTTTGGATATCTTCTCCTATGTACCTGAGCCGTTCAGGTACCAGTTTTCTGTCGTACTGTTCGGCAATATAGGGGTCTGCTTTCGCTAATACCATTTCTATGAGATCAATGGTAGAGCGAAAGAAGTACCAGTCCTTATACATCTGCTGCAGGCGGGGCAGGTGGCCTTCTGCAATACTGCGCGATAGCGACTCACCGAAGCCCAGCCATGCCGGCAGCATGACCCGGGTCTGCGTCCAGGCAAAAATCCAGGGAATGGCCCGCAGGGATTCCAGGCCACCGTCTTTGTGGCGCTTAGCGGGTCGGCTGCCGATATTCAAGCTGCCAAGTTCACTTTCTGGTGTTGCGCAGTGGAAGTATTCTACGAAATCGGGATTGTCTTTAACTACTCTGCGGTAAGCAGCTGCGGCGTCTGCCGCCAATTTTTCCATCATTTCGCGCCACTCAGGTTCGGGTGGGCTGTGAGGGTTCAGGGTTGCCTGCAGGGTTGCCGTAGAATAAATTTCGAGCGTACGGAAAGCGACGCCAGGTAGGCCAAATTTTGCCTGGATCATTTCTCCCTGTTCCGTGACGCGCAGGTGCCCCTGTACCGAACCAGGGGGCTGCGACAATACAGCGAGGTAGGTGGGACCGCCGCCGCGACCCACGGTTCCCCCTCGCCCGTGAAACAGGGTGATTTTAACACCATAGCGGGAACAGACAGCGACGACTTCTTCCTGGCATTTGTATAGAGACCAAGCCGCAGCAAAGCGACCGGCGTCTTTGGACGAATCGGAATAACCAATCATGACTTCTTGGTGGCCATTGATTTGCTTGCGGTACCAATCTATGGAGAGCAGTGCTTCCATGGTTTTTCCAGCAGATTCCAGGTCACTGATTGTTTCAAACAGAGGTACGACCCGCAGCATTTTTTTGCGGCCGCATTCTTTCTGTAGTAACTGCACTGCGAGAACATCCGACGGCGCTTTTGCCATTGAGATCACATAGGCTCCCAGAGATTCTGTGCGGATGCGATTGAGCATGCGAAATGTCTCAATGACATCCATGACTTCGCTTTCAGCTTCAAAATCATGAGGGATCAGTGGGCGACGGTTTTGTAATTCAGTTAGTAGAAACTGCTGTTTTTGCTCTTCGCTCCATTCAGCGTAGTTGCCAATACCCAGCGCCCGGGTGATGGCGGCGATAGCCAAAGTATGCTTACTGCTTTCCTGGCGGATGTCCAGCTTGACCAGGGTCAGACCGAAACAACTTAGGCGACGCAGAATGTCGGTTAGACGTCCTTCAGCGATAATGGAATTGCCGGTTTCAACCAACGAATCATAGATCAGCCGCAGTTCAGCGATAAGTTCATCTGTACTGCGGTAGTAAGGCAGCCCCGGATCGTTGCGGTACAAAAGTAATTGTTCTACTCTAACGCGCGTTTGCGCTAATTTCTCCAGTACTTTACGCAGGTAAGCCCGGTAGGGTTCGTGCTCATCACCCACCATTTCGCGCAGCGCCCTGGAACAGCGATTGAGTGAAAGCTCTATCCGCAACTTTTCAATTTCTGCTTCAAAGAGTTTCGCTGCCATCCACTGGGAAAGCCAGACGACCCGCCGAGTAACTTCCGGAGTTACATTAGGATTGCCGTCTCTATCTCCCCCCATCCATGAGCTAAAAGCTACTGGTGTGGCGTCAATAGGTAGGCCTTTGCCGGTAAAGCGTTTTAAAGAGTGGTCAAGAGAGCGCAGAAAATCGGGCACGACATCCCACAGTGTCTGTTCGATAATCAGCAGACCAGAGCGCGCCTCATCGATTGGTGTTGGTTTCTGACGCCGCAGCTCGTCAGTTTCCCAGACTTCGGTTAACTCCCGGCGTAGGTTTTCTGTGAGTTCTTCACGTTCCCGAACCGTTAGGTCGCTGCGGTCCCGCTGCTCAAGAGCCTGTGCAATCTTGACATATTTCTGTAGCAGAGTTCTGCGCACCACTTCAGTAGGGTGGGCGGTTAAGACCAGCTCGACTTTCTGACGCGAGACGGTTTCGTGCAGCTTTTCGCGTTCGATCCCCAGCGTGATCAATTGTTCAAAAGTAGCATCAATACTTGCTCTCTGCGGCAATGCCTTGGGGTTTCTCAGATAAATCCTGCGCCGGCGCTGGCGGTGGTGGTTTTCGGCGATGTTGGCCATAGTCAGAAAGTAGGTCAGTGCTCGGGCAACGGGGATAGCGTCTTTGACGCGGATTTTATTGAGGAATTTTTCCATCTGTCCGTAAGCGCTGGTATCCCCTCTGCGTGCGCTCTTGGCCAGAGTGCGGATTTCTTCAACAATTTGGTAAACCTGTTCGTCTTCCTGTTTGCGGATTGTTTCACCCAAGAGCCAATTCAACAGGCGTTCATCATCTTTGAGGTAAGAATGGAGGTCCTGCTGCATTTAAGGTGCTTTTATTTAAAACCTGTCTGGTTTGACACGCGATTTTCTGTTGCAGAATAATCAGCGCTTTATCGCCCGCTCAAGGTATTCTATGCGGGAACGGGTTTTGTCGTATTGGGCCGATTCCGGGCGATAGTAGCGCAGGGCTTCGCGATAGTAAGCCAGAGCAATGCCGGGTTGGTTCTCTAGTTCGTGCAGCATGCCAAAATTGAAATAGACATGGGCATAGCTACGGTCGAGGCGTCCGGCAATGGTTAGATGTTCCCGTGCAGTTGTCAGATGCTCCCGCTGGTAACTTGCCGTATAAAGCTTGAGGCAGGCTGTGGCGATATTCAGATGAGCTGCCTTGTGATTTCGGTCAAGGGCAACCGTTTTCTGAAATTGTTCGAGCGCTTCAGGTATTTTCCCCTGGTTCTGGTAGAGCGCGCCCAGGTTGAAATACGCTTCGGGATGAGTCGGATTGAGGTCAATGGCTTTCAGGTAATAGCTTTCTGCGCTTTCATAGTTCAGTCGGGCGCTTTCAATATTTCCCAGGTTGATGTAAGCTGCCACGAATTTGGGATCCAGCGCAAGGGTACGTTCATATAGTTCTTTGGCTTTGTTGTTTATGCCCTGTTCCTGGTAGCGGTAGCCCAGCTCAAATGCCGCATGGGCGTTGTCGGGGTTTTTCTCGTAGCGGATTCGCGCTTTCGTGAATTCCGTATCGCGATCGGCAGGTTTTTCCTGCTCTGCCGCAAATAAGAGTTCAGGGAGCGATAGGAAGGTAAGAGTAATCCAGAACCAGCGGTTTATTTTCATTTTTCTTTCCCGGTCTGATATAGATAAGAACTGCGCGATCTGTCGGAACGTTTACGGAGATTGGTTCTAATTGGCGGATATTCTTTTCCCTGACAAATCCAGCGTCTTGTTTTCCAGCGGCAGCGGTGAAGCGATCCAGTCGGATTAAGTGGCGCCCTGGTTGAGCTTTGAAGCTGAAAATGACGCTCTCGCCCTCGTGGTGGAAAGCGCTGCGACCGATTTTCTCGGTCCCATTATAGATGTCATAGTATAACCGTGCGTTGCCCGCAGGGATTGCCAAGCGAAAAATAACGTTGTGGCCCCGCTCTAACGCCTGCCTCTCTTCTGGTAACAACAGCTCTGGTGGTCTCAGGCGCCAGGTACCGGCAACGGTATCATAAAGAGAGAAATGTCTCTCGCCGCCGATATAAAATACCAAAGCAAGAATTTTTTCGCTACTGAGGTAGCCGCCGCCGCTGAGAGCATTCCAGTAAATCGGATTGCGCTCATTATCGTTAAACAGTGGAGCGAGGCGTATTAGTTCCGTGCTGCTCTCATGGGGCTCTCTGACGAAAATCCAGAAGCCACCCGTCTGCAGTAGCCATCCTCCCTCTAAATATCTGAAATCGCGTATCTCAGTTATCCCTTTACTGCTGAGGTAAAGCAGACGTTCATGATCTGCGATATTGACTAACCACAGGGCTTCTCCTTGTCGCAGGGAAAGGTATTTGGTGTTCAGTTGGCTTGCCTGGTCTTCAAGCGATTGTGAGCTGCCGTCGCTATGTGTTAAGCGCCATTCTTCTGTACAGCGCGAAAGTATAAGGTAGGTATCTGTGCCACTGTTCAGCGTGAGCATGGCATAATCGCGACAATCCGCTGTAGTAACAAATTCACGATTATGAAGGATTTTCTGTTTACCACGATCGTACTGGTATCCTTCAGGAACTAACGGCGTAATAAACAATTCTACCAGCAGCAACAGAGGATTCACGCTTATCTCTCTTCGATAGAATAGTTTTTGGTATATTCTGTGACAATTTCTACGATAAAACGCTTCCAGGAATCTTTATCTTCAGGTGAAATGATAATCTGACGCAGCCGCGGAATAATTGGTAATGGCTTGATGGTAGTATGCAGTACCTCGACCATGCGGATGTAGGGATCGGCTCTGCTTATGAGGCTATAATAGGCGACTTCTTCCTGAATTTTTTCACGGGAGAGGTAACCAATGATGACCAATTTCGGGAAAAGTGCCTTGCTGAGCAAGGTATTCATTTCCTTGAAGCTATCCACCCGATCAATAAACGCCTCATAGGCGCCCCCGCCGATATTCATGACCTGGGTGACGAGATCCATTGAGAGCTGCACTCCGGCGGGAGAACTCATGTCAGAAAGCAGTACGATTCCCTCGTCAGGCTGGAATGTTTTAATAACATCATCGGGTTTGAATACCCTGCGGAGCAGCATTACTTTAGCGAGATCGATATCCTCGCCTTTGCGCACCAGTACCGTACCATTAGAATCTTTAATATCCTCCCGGGCAATGATGAAGCGTCTTTTTTTAACGTTGAGGTTTATCGTGCGGAAAGCCTTGACTTTTTCTTCAAGATCGGTCATGGTGCTGATACCGATTTTCAGTACATTAGAACTCTTGTGTTCGTTCGGCCCTGCCATGTTATTTCCTTTTTTAGTCCCCTTATCTTTTGTTTATCATTTAAGGTTCTTTTGTTAAGAAGATACCAAACATGATGGGGATTGAAATTGTCAAGTCCGTAAATCAACGCTTTATCCAGTCTCGGGGAGTTATGTTACATTCCGCCCGCACCACGTAATTTCTCTGAATGTGGGGATGTTTGGGGGGGATTGCACTCGCCCGACAGACTGCGCATAATTTTCACCGATGTAGGGATGTTTTAGCCAACGCTTTTTCAGTTAGCGGTGGGTTGTATGTAATTTCGTTACATGTGGGGATGTTTGGCTACGATGCGGGCATACCGATTCCCTGGCGGTGTTGCTGGTGGTAGGCTTAAGGAAGAAAACTGTCGCCTTGTTAGGCTGCCAATCGGGGTTTTAGCCCGAATGAGTAGTCTAACTGCAGGTAAAAAGCCGCCGGTCTCCCCCGGGCAGGATGTCCGTACTTTCTAAAAAGCGGCCTTTTTTGGTAACTATACGAACTAAGCACTTCCCGCAAGTAATCCACCCCAAAGGCAGGCAGAGCCTCGCCTGCTTTAAGCCGCCATACAAAACGCAAATCCCGCTCCATC
>CALHRC010000168.1 GCA_938038265.1 uncultured bacterium | reverse complement strand
GCTTAGAGGCCTTAGCTGCCATGCCGCAAGAGGAAGATCTCTCTTTGTTAGAAAGTCGCCTAAAGCAAGACGACGGCACCCAATTATTGGCAGCTGGCGCCATTGCCCGCATTCCCGGGGACAAAGCCCGCTTGGTTCTGGAAAAAGCAGCTTCAAGTTCCAAAACAACCATTCGTTCCGCGGGCTTTGAAGGGTTGTCCCTGCGTGCCGATCCAGCTTCCATACCATTCTTAATCGAACAACTGGAAACCGGCGATGCTGAAGTACGTAAGATGGCCATCAATGTACTGCGCAATACCACCCAAGAAAAATTTGACACGCCGGCTAAATGGCTTAATTGGTACAAAAATAGACAGAAGGAGAGACAGCCATGACAGAGACCACAGCAGAGACGCCAATTTTAAGCCTTAGAAGACCAAGCTTTCGTCTTTTTCTGCTGGTATTTCTCATAACAAGCCTGTTATTTCTCGGTGTGTACTACCTACTGCCGGCGTTGCTGCACCCCTATGCTTGGTTTTTAGAGCTGCAAGCGCGCATGGGACTTTTTGGTATCTACTTGATGATCTTAACGCCACTGGTGGCTTGGGGAATTTTTGCCGTCAGCCGCTGGGGCTGGTATTTGTTTTTAATCTTCTACTTGCAACTGGCAATCTATGTCGGGCTACAACTGCCCCTACATACCGGCCGCGGGGCTTTCTGGTGGCTGTTGCTGTTACTCTGCGCCGTATTTCTCGCTGTTTGGGTGCTAATGTCCCGTACGGTGCGGGAACCTTTCTTCGCTGCCGAAGAACGCGGTTGGCGCATCTCTCGTCGCCTTCCTCTGAAACTGCCTGCCCGGCTGTATGCTGGCGATAAGGTGGCCACAGCTATTAGCAGGGATATTTCAATGACAGGTGCTTTGGTCGAACTTACCGACAGCTCACTCAATCCTACACTCAATGAGATTGATGGCATTGAGTTCCAGTTTTCCCAGAAAGATAGCGTTCGACTGCCCTGCCGTATGGCTCGTTTTATGGAAAAGGACGGGCAGTCACTGGTAGCAGTTTTTTTTAGTAAAGAGAATAGACAAGCACTTGATTTACTCAAGGCATTACTCAACAGCAAATATGAAAACCGTCACCTCTTCCGTAAGCCCGCCATGATGATCTGGCCAGGTGAAAAGCGGGTAGCCCGTCTCTACAACATTTCACGTGGAGGATGTTATCTGGAAGCCAATCCCGATTATATGAAAGAAGGCGATGAAATTATCGTACGGATTGATCTCGGTGTCAAAACCAGTATTGAACGTGGCGGGACTGTCGTCTGGATCAACAGCAATGGTGACTATGGCAAACGACCGGGCCTGGGCATTCGTTTTAATGATTCACTGCTCATGCATCCGGTATTTGCCCTGTATTACTTCTTTCGCATAAAGGGACTGCCCTTGGTGCGCTGATTTCAGTAGAGAGAAACCAAAGCTTCTTTCTCATAGGGCAATTCATAAGGGCCGTATGCCGAATCTAACTGCAGGTTAAATTGCATAATGTAGTTGAATTTGCCACTCTTGATGGTTTCAATAAAGCCTTGGCGCAGACCCAAAAACTTTAGATTCACGGGAATACCCAACCGCATCGATTTACCCAACCCCAGGGTGCGCTCTATACTCATTTCAGCAGCGCTGACATCCTGGCCATGAATGTTTATCCGATACTGAAAACGCTTGAGATCAAGAGCGACATCCTCATTATTTGTCACCAGTACGTGAAAAGTTATTGTCGCCGAGGCAAGGCTCATCTCTTCAACAGTGACTTGCTCAACCTCAAAGCGCGGCCGACGGGGGATGGGGATTTCCCCATCCCTATCAAGGTTAAACGTCAGGTCGCCCAGCGGCGTATCGAGAGTAACTTTACCTTCGAAACGGTAAGGTAGTCTGCTGCGGGTTAAAACTCCAGCCACACCGGAACGAAGACCACTATAATAGACCATCACCGGAAAAGTAAAAACGTTCTTTTTATTGGCTTCAACTGCAGTTTTTTCAGGCCGCTCGCCTTCCACTAAAGGAGAGCCGTCAATTAAGACTTTATATTTCAAGCCACTGACTGTCAAGCCAACGCTATTGGGATTTTCAACACCAACATCGACTACCAGTGTGACGCCAGCAAAAGAGACATCTTTGACGCGGATGTTTTCAATGGTAACCTTAGGTTGGTTAAATGCTTTCTTTGCAATCGAAGCACACTCGACGCTAGCCAGTAAAACTATGGGGACTATACAATATAAACGGCGCATGATTCTATTTTTAGCACAGTGCTGTTTTGTAAACAGCAATCCACTTCCTAACGGTTTTAGAAATGGTGACGGTAAATGTAGGTAAAGATACCGTTGTTGTTCAAAAAAGTAAAGAGAGAGCGTTACCCCCTCCCTCGCTCCAGCCTTAGTTATCTTAGCTTCTCAATTGGCAACCTGCTATTCCGCTATCCCGGCTTTTTGAAGTTCAGGAATTCCTGAATTTCAAAGATAGAATTTCATAACATGGATGAGCCATATAACACAATACGGGATTTATTGGATAGTTACTCGGGCAATATGTATGCGAATCTCAATGTTTGGCATCCGACAACACTATCCTTAAATATCTTGGCAGCCAAGTTTTGTTTCATAGAAATAAATACTGGCCAATAATTGGGGGATAGCTCTTACTTAGACTTTCAGTCGTCCAAACTCCATATCAGGAAAGCTAAAAGTTGGCGCAATACCCGGAAACATCCAATAGCCTGAAAACTGCGATGAATTAAATACATTAGGAAAATCAGGATTTATTTTTGAAGGCCCGGCGATTTCTTTTTCCATCACCATCGAGATATACTGTTCTAAGCCCGATTCCTGGGTATTGCCATTGAGAATAACCTCGACTCCAGTTTTTTCAGCATATTGCCGGATGGCAGCTATCCCAGAATTCTCAGGGGCATAACATTCTGCGGCCACGCCGTTTTCGCTTGAAACAAACAAGCCCTGGTCCGTGTGTACCACGAGAGAATGGTTGCCCATGGTATGCCCCGGCGTGCGTACTAACGCGACACCCTCTCCCAACAAGACATCGTCTTCGAGCAGAATGACACAAGCGGGATCTACTCCATCAATACCGCCAGGACAGTACCAGTCTTTCTGCGGTGGGAGCAATCCCCGCGCAGATTCCCATTCCTGTTTCATAACCAGTAGTTTCGCATTGGGGAAATAGGGCTTCGAACCATGGCTGCCAAACCAGTTGCGCAGGTCTTGGGTATGCAGGTGATCATAAGAGATATAGTCCACTTTTTCCGGCGGCAGGCCAATTTTCTGCAGCGCTTCTTGCACTGTCAAATTCAATGGCGCAATTAGTTGCTGGGCGACATCTTTTATTGGCTTAAGTTCATCTCCCTGTAATTTAGTGAGGAAGCCACCGGCAAAGCGCTTAAAGAAACGTGTCTCAGCATTAGCCATAATGTCACTGGGCGAAAACAATAGTGTTTTTAGGCCGTCTGTTGATTTAAACTGGATAACAAACAAGCGGTTGGTGATATGAATAATTGGTGAAACCAAAGTGGTTTCATTAAACACACTAAAAAAAGCATAGCGGGTTGGGTAAGGTACATTGACTAAACTGAGCGCCTTAAAGTATGTTACCTGACCACGAGACATTAACATATCCCGAAATTTTCTGGCTCTCTTGCGAACTTCTTCAAGCCTAACTGATGGGGTCAGAGATAGCCGGGCATCATGAAATATATCTGTTTTTTCAATTGCCGGATGTTCTGCCAGGGAAGCGAAATGATTCATACCAGACTCCTTAGGAACTGTCGTTCTCTACAAACGATTTCCCATCTTTTATGTCAAACGTCAACTTATTATATTTAACCATGCGAAAACTCCGACTGGTCAAGCGCAACATGGCCAGCCAAAACATCGGGCTCATATTTTCGTTATACCGGGCAAAACAGAGAAGTTCCAAGCCCAGGCTCATACCTTGAGGGCAAGAAACTATTGACGCCTTATGAACATCCACCTCTCTTTCTGACATGCAAGAAAAGAAAACCTTTGCCATTGTCGGCGCGGGAGCGGTCGGCAGCTATTACGGCGCAAAACTTGCTCACAGCGGACATAAAGTCTTTTTCTATTCACGGGCGGCCAAATCAGCCGGCGTTCAAAAATTAAAAATCAAAAGCATCCGGGGGGATTTTGCAATTAAAGCAGAATTCTACGATTCGACAAATATGATGCCACCGGTGGATTTCGTGGTAATCTCGCTAAAAGCCCTACCTAATATTGATTACCCCTCTTTACTTAGCCCTCTTCTTAAACCAAACAGCGAAATTTTACTACTGCAGAACGGTATCAATGGCGAAGAAAAGCTCGCGCGCCTTTTCCCCCAGAACATTATTCATGGAGGGCTGGCATTTACCTGTATTAACCGGCTGCGTCCCGACCTCATAGACCACAGCGATTACGGATTGATCAAAATGGCCCCCCTGCATGAGAAGCATTATGCGCATACCAGAAAACTGGCAGATATGTTTTCCAGGGCCGATATTGAAACCGTCGCTTCCAAAAAACTGCGCCAGATCCGCTGGGAAAAACTTCTGTGGAATATACCTTTTAATCCGCTGTCGGTGATTTTGGGCGGGGTCACGACGGACATTATCATGCAAGATCCAGCTTCCCGCGCACTGGCAGCAGACATCATGGCAGAAGTGCGCGCCATAGCCGTTGCCGATGGCTGTAAAATCACCCCTGCCCATATCAAAGACATGTTGGCGCGAACCGACCATATGGCGCCCTATAAGACATCCATGCTGCTTGATTATCTCTCTGGCAGAGAAATGGAAATCCAGGCCATTACCGGAGAGCCTCTAGCGACAGCCTCTCGCTTGCAGGTTGCCGCGCCACGTCTGGCCATGCTCGACAACCTGCTGAAGTTTCACTCCCGGAATAACCGCAGGTAGATTCCTTTACTCCCAAGAAGGATTTGACATGCTACAGCCGACCCGCAGCCTGCATTATGGCAAAGTGGTTCCCAATTATAGTTATTTTTCTGTCAATATATTCCTGCTCTACTGCGGAAACAAAAGGCGAACCTGCTAAAACAAATTTGGCATCGAGCTACTTTTCAGAAGAAGCTATCAGAGCTTTTCTGGAGAAACCGGCAGAGAACGGCGAAGTTTTTCGTATCTATGCCAACTCTGAAACCTATCGGGTAGTCCAGCTTTCCCATAAGGCAACCATCCAGCTTAAACCCGATGAAGGCGGTAACAAAGCAGTTTGCGAAGAAATTGCCCGCTATAACATGGTTGAATATTTTGCTGAAGGGATGCTGAAAGTAGAACTCTATCCCAATAATGGGGCTTTCTATCGTGTGCGCCAGGCTCGACCTTCGGGAGTCAAGGAGCTAGACAAATTATTCAGCGAAGACATTACCCGCTGGCAGTTTCTGTTCCCCAAGAATGAAATAAACCCGCGTGAATTTAAGATCCGCTATGGAGTAACTCTCGTAAACAAAGTGAGCCGAGATGAGGCGCGCGAATTATTGATGAAGCACGCCCGCTAAAGCCAGCTGCACAGCCCTAGCAATACATAATATCCAACTTATCGGTGCCACTTCACAGGATGCAGCGGCAGGTAAATAAAATCCGGCCCCAGAAAGCGATTTAACAGAGTAAATACTATCAATGACAGATGCTGCTCCAGAAATCGCTGCAGGTTTCTGACGTCATGAATATTGAAGTAACGCAGCAAAGCTGGATCGGCTTTGATGCGCGACAAAGTTTGCGGTGCTTCCTTTACCCATATCGCCTTTACGGCAGCGACTAAGCGCTCGAACATTTCACGCGAGTTTCTTTCCGCGCGAGTAAGGAGCGTATAGACTTTTTCATCCCACCAGTCTTTCAAAATAAATTTCAAATATTCAAAAGGTAATTCGCGCACCATCTGGTCTTTCTTCAGATGGCGGTGGATATAACCGGTACGCCCTTCCCTCATAAAATGCAGCAGAATTTTTAGAAAGTAAACTGGTCCGAAGTGATAGATCAGCAGATTTTTTTCCAGATCGCTGAAGTCCATAAATTGCAACAGAATAGTATTACGGGTAAAATCAAAATATTCAAATAAAAAATTATTATATTCGGCAATGCGATCCTTGTTTCTGGCAGCCGAAATAAATTTACGGATAAGATCCTGACGTAAAGCGTTCTCTTCGGCGCCGAGGTGGGTTTCAATATAAACAGAGCGCCTAATTTTTTGCTCGTCAATTTTTTTACGATCTGGTTTAATTGCCAGGGTATAGAGGTAACTTTGGTTAAATAATTCTTGACCACGACTATCAAGAAAAAACGGATCACGAATACAAGTATCACGAGTAAAAATTGTCTCTGGCTGTAAATCCGACACTTTACTTTCTTGCTCTTGTACTTTAGAGCTGAGTATCCCGCTAAGATCCTCTCGAAAGATGGCTGCAAAACTATATTTAAGCAAGCTAGTATATTCGCCACGGGCAATGACTTTATCTTGCTTCACTTCTTCTTGTCTTATCTGTAACAGATATGCTAAGCGTCGAAGCAATAGATCCGTTAGCTCACATAGTTCCAATCTGGGATAGACTTTGAAACTAAGCACTTGTTCGAGAAACTGTCCGTTGATAGAAGTTACTTTTATTTCTTCAAATGTCTCTTGAACATAAGTCCATGCGGCTGCAACCCGCATATTGAATGTTTTGAGGTATTCATAGGTCTTAAGCAGCATGATATATTCAAGCTTGGCATAATCAATAGTATGATCTTTGAAATAATTATAGAAATCACGCTGCGACGTCATTTCAAGTTGGCGATTTTGTAAATCTACTTCTAATTCGGAATACGCACGCACTATGGCTGCTAATTCATCATCGATATTTTTATTTTTTAGACGGTACTCTGCGCGAATTTCAGGGCTTAAAGATGGATTATTGATAAATTTTCTTAAACCATCCGCATTGATAATATGCCCCTCAAGCGGACGCATCAGCCCTTTTTTGAAAGGGTCTAATAGCGGCACAACCCGGGCATCATCTTCCGCCGATATCTCCTTATATTTTATTTCAGGTTCGTAAAAAAATTCGCCCATTACTCGTAAATGGTAATACTCTTCAAGTGAGCCGCCGCCTCTTCAGGCGCCACCGGATTGATAAACATACCTGACCCCCATTCAAAACCAGCCTGGTAGGTGATGCGGGGCGTAATCTTGATATGCCAGTGGAAATCCTGCTCGATACTACTCCAATAATCCGGGCGCGTAAGTTTACTGACCAGAGGCGGAGCCGTCATGATAACCAGATTGAAAGCCGGTTGCCGTAAAGCACGGTTGAGTCGGGTCATGACATCACGTAGTACCATGGCCAGCGAATACAACAGACGATCATCCTGGTTTTCATAGGCAAAAGAATGCTGCTTGGGCATAATCAACAGCTCAAAAGGATGCTGCGAGGCATAAGGACAGATCACAACAAAATTTTCGTCTTCATAGACAATACGTACGCCCATATCTCGTTCATGATGGATGATATCACAAAACAGACAGCGCTCTTTACGGTTGAAATGTTCCCGGGCAGAGTTGAGTATTGTTTGGATGGCCAGCGGTCTTTCGGGCATGGCTACCACCTGGCTGTGCGAATGCGCCATGGTTGCGCCTGCCAGGCGTCCATGATTTTTAAAAACCAGAATATAACGGAACCTGCTATCTTGCTTGAGGTCAAGTATGCGCTGGCGATAGACTTTCAGTACCTCACAAAGCTCGGATACTTTGAGTTCCGTAAACTGTACCTGAGCGGTAGGATGTTCAATAATTACTTCATGCGCTCCAATCCCCGATACCCGGTCATAGAGCCCCTCACCGCTGCGCTCTAAGTTGCCTTCAACCCGCAATACCGGATATTTATTTGGTACCACCTTGATCTTCCAAGGATACTTACCTTCTGGATCGGGGATTTTGAGAATTGCCGGTGGAGTAGCATTCTCATTTAAATAAGAAAATGGTGAATCCTCATCACTCATCAGCTCGTCGCGTTTCTCATCCAAAGAGATAAAACTGCCTGGGCGGCGCCCGCGTTCAGGAGCAATAATGGTCCAGGTACGCCCTACTGGGTCCCAGCGCATCTCGGAGGGAATAAAACCATTGGCGCCATTCAGATTCATCAGGTTTCCGACCCGCTTTCTTTCTCTTGTTTATAAACTTCAGCTTCGCGGGTAGCTCGCTGCATGAATTCCGGTATGGGAATTCTCTCTTGCAAAATCTGGTCACCGGCAGGGCTTACGATGCGGCCGAAAATTCTCTTCTGATAAACAATACGGGCATAGACCAGACCTTCTTTAAGATCGAGATCAATTTTTTTAACCAGAATGCTGTTATCGACCACAAAATCTACTGCCCCTGCTGAATCGGGTTTCACAACCTTTAACCCCTGTTTGCCAAACTCTTCGCCAATTTTATAAATAGAAACATACCCCTTCAGGTTTTCTACCGGTTGGTCTAAACGATTCCCGTAAAACAGCATGTCCATCCGTAGTGAGCCATCCTTGATTGCTTTTGCTTTGTCAGGTGGGATCAACTGCTTAAGGTCAATGTCTTTTACCTGAAGCTGCATCATATATTCCATTTCGCGCGGACGCCCGCGACCGACATTGAACATGGTATCCTGCATGGTGACAAGTCCATTGAGGATGTACATCTGCAGTACCGGCATTTCAAAGACATTTTCATTGTAGCGCATAACCGCCCCTAATCCGGGATAATTACCCTGGGGGTAAATAAGCGTAATACGTTTTACCGGATCAATTGGGTGGGGAATCTCGACCGATTCAATGGTAAAGTTAAAATTCTCACTAAAATTATAATTCTTGATAATGCGCTCTTTGTTGGCCGCATTTAAGTTCAACGGTTTGCGCATCAGCAGATTATGTTCAAAAGGAAAATTCATGTTGATATTCGTAACTTTTGCACCGGGAGAGACAAAAGAAAATTTATCAACCAGCAACGCCCCTTTAGCAACATTGTTTTTAAAGCTGGCTTTAAGTCCGAAAGTTCCAACAATCGCGTTATCCTGAAAAATTTTTTCAAGCTTAGGCCGGGCGAAAGTGAGCTCTAAATTCACATCAGGTGCCATACCTTTTTGCTTAATAATTTTATCAGGATCTTTGGGATCTAAGGCCTCAACAATACCTTCCCTCACCTCACCATGGATATTCATTTTAAGCGATTTTTTAAGACCATCTAAAGTCACTGCGGGAATTTCAATAAGCCCCGGGCGCATGGCCAAGTTAGCTTTCAGCCAAATATCATCAATACCAAAATCTTCAAGAATAATATTGGTGGCATGGTCAATTTTTTGTTGTTTACCAACAATTTCTATTGCCGTGCTGCCTTTGAGAATAATACTGCGGCGAATTGTATTGAGCAGATCTTCCAGTGAATCTCGAGTTTTTTCCGTAAAGGTAGGATGTAAGTTTCTTAAGTGCAGGTTCAAGCCTTCCAAGTTAAAAACAATCTTCATATTACCCGGCAGCATTCTGACGGATGTATTCGCATCAAGAGCTACCCCGTTACGCCTGTCTGTATTCTGGTGGCGCAAGGCAATTTTCGGTACATTGACCGAAATATCCTTAAACGCGGGAGTCGGCGAATCCACAGCAGCGTCTATATCGAGACTCAGACGGTTTAAACCCGAACGCCCACGATCCACAACATAATAAAAGTAAGGCGCATTGACATTGATTTTGGCCTTGAGATGATTTTCAGCAGGGCCCTTTACCTGCACGCCAACATTGAAATTCCCAGATGCCTGCCCCCCCGAAAATGGCGCCGGATTAAAATTAGTGACAAAAATACCAATATCGACATTTTTTTGCGGTTCAAATACAATATCCGCCTTGAGGCCTGCTCCGTTAAGGTTGCCCCGCCAACCAGCTTTCGCATAATTTAACGGCATGCCTTCTTTTTTCGTCAAGTCAGCATTAGCTTCATAGTACAAATTAAAAAACGGCAGATTGACTGGCATACCTGGCAGACGAGCACTAATTTTTTTGAGGGATACACCACCTTTAACCAATAGATCAGCCATCCCCCCCTTTATTTCAAGCGGCGCTAAAGAAATATTTCCACCAAAACGAATGGATTTGTCTCCAGTAAAACTAACGTAATAAGGATATAAACCATCGAGGTCGATGTTTGATTTATCGAGCTTGATATCCGCCTTGAAAGAATCGGGTTTGGTGACATTGAGCACTTCGCCTGCTAAGTTGAGCCAAAGCTGCTTTAAGACCCGAACCTGAAAATGATCAATTTTGAAATGATCGCTATTGGGATCATAGAACATATTATAGTTAAGCGCTAAACCTAATGGTAACTGGTGTGTACCTTTATATTCTAATGGAATATTTTCATGACCAATTTTCAAACGGGAGGTAAATTCACTTTTCTCTTTGCTGCCATCATACGCTAACAGCCAATGCAGATCAAAGGGCATTTGGGTTGCAGCTAATTTATTGCGAAAATAAATATCCACGGATTTTTGCGGATTTAATTGAACTAAAAAAGTATCTATTAAAGAGGGAAACTTTAGCGGCGCAGCAGGAATGCGGTTGATTTTTTTCGTCAAAAAGTGAAAGCGAAAAGTAAAATTCTTTACCCCAGCTTCGAGAGGCTGCGCGTTACTTTTGTCGCCGCCATCCACCTCAATGGAAAAATCTTCTAATACAAACTTAAAAAAGGCCCTGACTGAAAATGGCAATTTAATTTCCTGGGGCTCTGCTGGCTCTTTAGGCTTTTCTTTTTCAGGCTCTTCTTCTTTTTGCTCTTTGGGCTCGGTTGGTTTCATTAAAGTCTGCACGTTCCAGACATTTTTTTTCTGCGCCAGATAAATATGGGGTTTGTGGATGCCCACTTCATGAACGCCGAAATCACCCGCCCAGAAACCATAGACATTATAGAGCAGAGTTAATTTTTCAAGCTGCACCATGGGCTTGTTATCAAAATCGGGGCCTGAAGTAATGACGATATTCTCGAAAATAAAACCACGGAACAACGAAGCCTGGCTGACCTTAAGAGAGAGGGTTCCATGGCTCAATTTGTTAAAATTTTCAGTAATGGTCTTTTCCAGAAAGCCCGCGCTGGTGACATAGAAATAACCAACCACCACCACAACCCCAAGACCTAACAGAGTTGCCAGAATAATGCGGCGAATCAAACGACGCTTCACCCCCGACAGCGGCGAAAGCGGCGGCTGGCTTACTTCGCCTGACAAAGGTTTTTCTGAATACTGGTTCTCACCCGATGCATTGGGTTTCTTATTGCCTGTGGCCATAGTTCGTGGGTAATTTCAGGAGTTCGGCCTGAAAAATCAAGGACAATAATCAGCGCAGACTTTCAAAAAAACGACTTACTTCAGTTAAGTCACGATCCGCCGGACGGGGGAAATTGTCCAGTTCCCCCAAAAGCCGCCGGCGGGCAGTTCTATCCCCCCTTAGCAGCAGCTGCTGTTCTTTAATAATCTTATGCCGGGCTGTCACATAAGGCTGGCAGCGCGGACAAACTTTGGGGTGTTGCAACAATTGCCGGTAGCCATCGCCAATTTCGAGGTTTTCAAAGCGGGTATCCATTAGACAGCCGGGGGGATGGTCATAGACATCGGGAATCCAGTAGATCTGGTGGCCTAGCTCATGCGCCAGCAGGTAGCCACCTAACGCTTTATTGATCTCACCGCGGGAAAGCCGCCCGGCTTTAGCAGTACGTTTACCCGTAAAATAAGGCTCCCGAGCATAGAGTTCAAACACCGTCGCCATCGAAGAAGACCCTGCCAGGTACCCCTGCCGCCGGGGGGATTCAAAACTGGAACCTGATACCTTACCATGCTTGTAAATAACGTGCGGGTAAGGCTGCTCCACAACATCATAGACCAGAATGGTGTTGGTAATAATAAGATCATAATGGCGCTGGCGCTTCATCATTTCTACCCAATGCCGGTAGCTATGAACTGTCGCATTAGGGCTAAACAGTGGCTGGCCATCTTTCAAACGATAATTTTTTAAAATTTTGAGTTTTTTTAGGTACTCATCCCGTAAGTAAGCGACAAATTCCTCATAACTTTGCGCTGCACTATAGGCCGCAAGCTGCTTCAGTGACCACTGGTTTTTGAGAAAGGCTACCATCTGTGGCTCTGCCTGTTGTAAGATAACTGCCCAGTCTCTCTCGGCTAATGATAACAAGGGGGGATGGTTTTGCTGCCACCGGGCAAATTCCGAGGAGTCCGCTGTGACTTCTTCAAATAGCTGCGCCAAGGCTCCCTGACGGACTATCTTAAATTCCAGTGGCAGCTCGCCCAACTTGAGCTGCAACAT
>CALHRC010000167.1 GCA_938038265.1 uncultured bacterium | reverse complement strand
ATCCGAAACCACGAACCCTCCGAGGATACCGCCAAAAAAAGATACGATCATGCCACCAATAAAACCGCCCAGCAGATCGCGTCGCTTCCACGAATAGAAGTACCAGCTCAATACAGCAGCGATCAGAATGTGCACTAAGGTAGCGATGATAAACTTGACGATATCCATTACCGCTATTATCGGAACATTTTAGAGAGCTGAAGATTTTTTTTATCTCGAACCTCAAGCTAAACACCGTATGGGCCATAAAACCTGCTTAAAGGCCGTTTCCCGCTCGACAAGACGATTGCAGGTAAAATCTGTTACCTATGGCAAACTTGGCAATTGGTAAACCCGCTCCTGACTTTTCTCTGCCAGCCTGGCAGAAAAATGCTCAACCACAGCAATTTCAATTTTCCCTTTCTGCCTGCCGCGGGCAGAAAGTCGTACTCGCTTTCTACCCGGCAGATTTCACAGGAGTATGTACGAAAGAAATGTGTGACTTTAGTGATAACCTGTCATCGCTTAAAAACCTAAACGCTCTGGTAGTTGGCATTTCAACGGATTCTATTGACAAACATAAAAAATTTGCTGAACAATATGATCTGAACTTTCCACTGTTAGCGGATACCGATAAAAAAGCAGGCGAGCTTTACGGTGTCAAGGTGCCACTCCTGCCCCACCGCAGGGCCATCTTCATTATTGACGAACAGGGCAATTTAGCATGGCAGAAAGTTGAACTGACCGCCCTATTCCGCACTGAAGCAAAAGAGATTGAAAAAGTGATCCGTGAACTCAGTTAACCTGCTAACTTCAGAACAGTTCGTAAGAGACCTGAATGTTCTTAAGGTTTTTTTAGAACTGGATATTTGGTCGTATTAAAAACTGAAAATTTTCGGCCTGAACCCGGTCAGCCAGAGAGCCGGTATATTTGCGGTTTGCTTCATAGTTAAAACCGATTGCCAGACTCAAGGCATAGGGCTGCCTGACCGGAAACTTTTTCTCTAACAGAAAAAAATGCCGTACCCAGGCCAACTCGTCGGCAGCAAAGTCAAACGTGTATTCCAGCCCGCTATTTTCCCAAACGCTCCAGATAGATGCTAAGAAGTCAATGCGGTTGCGACGGATCGACAGATAGAAGACGTCGGCAATCTCTGGATTACTGTGAAATTTTCCGCCGAGGCGAAAGCTCCAGTTATGCCTGCTGTGTTCAAACGAACGCTCCCCTTTTATTTTCCATTCAAACTCGACCCACAGATCGTCAATTAGCCGGTTATCCTTAATATGATAATTTCCAAAACTAAATAAGTAGCCTAAATAACCCATATTACTGGCGGTGGATTTCTCGTCGGGATTTTTGAATTTGACCAGATTACCGAAAAAAATCGAAGCAGCATAGGGCTCCTCAAAACCGGCAGTGATAGTTTTTACCAAGTTGAAGCTCGGGTCGATATTAGCTTTCTGGTAAATATCCGGTGCGTAATACCGTGTAGCTACCCCGGCAACCGGCATTGGATTGACGCTGCCCTCAAACAGAATAAAACGCGGCATAAAGGAACCTTGGATGAGATCTGTATAGAGGCGAGTTTCGCGGCTATCGGTCACCGTCGGAATCTCCTCTCTTGTCAAATGGAAGATGATACCGGCACTGGTATAATAGGGATCGACTCCAAAATCAAAAGAGACTATACTTTCATTGACATCTTTTTTCTTTTCTACACCCGTGCTGTCCACCTCGGCGGTTTCCTGCGCTGCCATAGTTCGTGTTGCCATAATAAAATAAAGCGTTAATGTTCGCAAACGCATCAGAGAGACTATTGCTACCCAAAAGAGTGGCGGTGTAAATCGGTTTTATCAACTTCATCAAGCAACTACACCAACGCCATCTTCTTAAGAAGCTACTTTTGCCTTTACTACCTATTTCACCAGGGCGGGATTGCTTTATGCCGGCCGTGCTGAGCCAGAACCTCGGAATACTGGTCATTACCGCAACTATATTGGTCATGCTGGGGGCGCGTATCCGCATGCCATCTCTGGTGGTCTATCTGTTTGCCGGCTTACTATTAGGACCTGTCACCGGATTAGTCGATCCCCATCCCGCTTTTGAGTTAATTAGTGAAAGCGGCATTACCCTGTTGCTGTTTTTGGTCGGTCTTGAAATCAGTGTCGAACGCATCAGAGACATCGGCAAGGTTGCTCTATTTGCCGGCATCGGCCAGGTCATTTTTACTGCCGCAATTGGTTTTATCCTCGCCTGGGCCCTGGGCTACACGAATATTGAAAGTATTTATCTGGCAGTCGCCCTGACTTTTTCAAGTACGGTTGTAGTGGTCAAATTGCTTGACCAGAAAGGTCACCTCGACCGGCTCTATGGTCGCATCGCGGTAGGCATTTTTCTCGTGCAGGACATCGTCGCCATTCTTATTCTGACAGTTCTCTCTGGCTTACAGGGCGCCGAAAATCCCTCTGTAACAGATATTGCGCTGGGCATCTTAAAGTCATTTCTGGCCTTAGGGGGGATGGTTGGACTGATGATGGTTGCCAGCCGCTGGCTGTTACCTAAACCGTTCCATTGGGCTTCGCGCTCAATGGACACCCTCACTATCTGGAGCTTGGCTTGGTGCTTTGGCATTTCCATCCTCGCCAAGACACTGCACCTATCGATTGAAATTGGTGCCTTCATGGCCGGCATTGCTTTAGCGCAACATAGCTATGCCGAAGACCTGCGCCGCCGGGTACACCCGATCATGAATTTTTTCATCATGATATTTTTTGTACTGTTAGGCATTAGGATGGATTTCAGCGAAGCAGCCACCCAGCTTGATAAGGCACTTTTTCTCGCACTGTTTGTTCTCATCGGCAATCCGTTCATCTTTATTTTAATCATGGTCAAAATGAAATATGACGAAAGAACTTCTTTCTTTACCGGGGTTACTGTAGCACAGATCAGTGAATTTTCTTTTATTTTTGCTGCTGCAGGAATTTCAGCCGGCATCATAGGTTCGCACGTACTTTCGGTTATCTCACTGGTGGGTATCCTCACTATTTCAGTTTCGGCCTATATGATTATCTACTCTGAGCAGCTCTACAGCCTATTGCAGCGCAGCGGGGTATTGAAATTTTTCAGAGCGCCCGCGCCACTTGACGACACGCCGGAACCGCCACAGAGACATATCATTCTTATTGGCATGAATGAATTGGGCCGCAAATTAGTGAAAGAACTTACTACCTTAAACCACCAGAACATACTGGCCATCGATATGGATCCCCATAAACTGAAAAACCTACCTTGCCGGACGATGATTGGTAATATTGAATATGCCAGCACATTAGAAGAAGCGGGGTTTGCCAGAGCGAAAGTCATTATATCCACCCTGCGCAGTGAAGAGACCAACAACCTGCTCGCCTTTCATGCCCGCAAAGCCGGTGTTCCTATCGCGGTGCATGCCGCCGACCCATCGATGAAAGACGGACTTACTGCCATTGGCGCCGACTACATTATCAGCCCCAAGGAATCGGTGGTCTCTGATTTTCAGACATTTCTGTCTCGAAAGGGAGGCGGCCTGTGATCGATCTCGCGGTCCTTCTCAGCACCGCTTCTGTGGCATTCGGGATATCCCGCCTGGCCGGTATTCCCGTCGTCGCGGTACTGGTGACCACCGGCATTGCCATGGCTTCATTTATTAGCCTTCCCCGGGATCTGCTGCAGACCGCGATGGAATTGGGTCTTGCTTTTTTGCTATTCTCCATGGGAATTGAACTTTCGCCGGAAAGGTTCTTAAACCGACTGGGAACGATTTTCAGCATCTCTATAGCGCAGGTTATTGCTGTCGCGATAGCAGCAGTATATATCGCCCTGGCATTCGGTCATCCAAGTAATGAAGCGACCCTACTAGCGCTAGCAGTTGCCTCATCATCGACTGTAGCAATTATCCGGCATGTTCGCAAGCAGGGGCAGCTCTATGAACCGTTCGGCCGTTTAGTAACCGGCGTGCTGTTAGTACAAGACAGCATCATGATTGCCTCTCTGGTATTCTGGCAGCAGTTGGAATCAGGCCAAGACCTGTGGTACACCGGGTATGGACTGATCGCCATGGTATTGATTTCCGCGCTGATGCACCGGGTCATCATCCCCCGCATAGTGCGTATTTTTCAGGAAGACAGCGAAATCTTGCTGTTAGTCTCACTCTCTATGCTGTTCATCTTTCTGGGGATGGCTCACTGGCTGAAGATCCCCTCATTTGCCGGAGCATTTGCCGCCGGGTTTTCTCTTTCAGCTTTTCCAGTCAACGGTCTGGTGCGCGCTCAACTTGGTTCAGTAACGGATTTTTTTCTGGCTTTCTTTTTTGTCAGTGTCGGCGCCATGATTACTATCCCTTCACTGAATGGCATGCTGACTACCTTAGCGCTCATCGTAATGCTGTTTACCATAACGCCCATAGTGGTTACCCTGGTTTCCGAAAGGTTTAATATCTCTTCGCGAGCTTCCATAGAATCGGGATTACTACTTGCCCAAGCGGGCGAGCTTTCTCTCGCAGCAGGCCTGTTCTCTCTCAATTCGGGCCAGATTGACTCTGAAGTTTTTTCGATTATCGCTTTGACCACGGTCATTTCCATGGCCATCACGCCCATCCTCGCAATTGACAGTACCACATTTTTTCTGATGACCCGGCGCAGCCGCCTGCGGCGGCGCCGAAAATCGTCTAACCTTACTGGGCATATTGTCGTCATCGGTTATGGTACGGTCAGCCGCCGCATCATAGACCAGCTACTTAAAACCGGCCGACAGGTCGTAATTGTGGACGACGACCCACGGGTAATCGCCAGCCTGCCAAGCGATAAGGTAATAGGTATTGTGGGGGATGTAAACGACCACCGGGCCATGCAGGCTGCCGGGTTAAAACAGGCGCATACTATTTTTTCCTTTGCCCGGCGCACCAAAGATGCCCTGCATGTACTGCGACTGGTCAAGGATCACAACGTAAGGGTGGTCGCCCGGGTTTTTGATGAAAAATCCGCGCAGCAAATAACAGAACATGGCGGAATTGCTATCAATGCCATGCAAAGCGCTATTAAGGATTTTCTGCGATGGCTTGCTACAATCACGCCTGAAGTAAAACCAGCAGCACGCAAAACAAATCCTGCAAAATTGAAAAATAAATTGCCCGCCCAAGGGCAGAGAGAGAAAAAGTAACATGAACAGTCTGCAGGCCATTGCTGTTAAATCTTTAGCACGGTTGTTTTTCAGGTATTACCCCAAAAACGCGGATGATATGGTGCGCCACTGCCGGCGCTCTTTCGATCACCTGCCGGTACCCAACTTGTTGCCTGCCGATGTCAAAGCAGAATCTTTCATGTTCCGCAAACAGGGTCGCAGCCTGCGCGGGGAATTTCTTAAAGTGGACAGGCCCGACTATTATATCTTATACTTGCATGGTGGCGCTTATGTAGCAGGTCGGGAAGCTACCTACCTCAATATGGTTGGCAAAATCTGCTCTGACATCCTCGCCAATGCCTGGCTATTGGATTATCGCTTAGCTCCCGAACATCGCTATCCTGCAGCATTAGACGATGCCTATACCACCTATCTCTATATGATTGACGCTGGGCTTGCAACTGATAAAATAATCGTCA
>CALHRC010000166.1 GCA_938038265.1 uncultured bacterium | reverse complement strand
CCCCCGCCGATCGACAGGCAGTACGCTTCAGACAGCACCCGACGTGCAATACCGCTCTCTGATGGGCCGATTGCGTGAAGTAGAAGACGCGCTAAGCAAATTTCCGGTATAGCGACCCTGCCGGGGCCGTTGCCACAGCGGCCTGAAGCACATTTCTAAAAGCTACTAAAAACACCCCGGGCGGAGCTATGCCTGAAGGGGTAAGCTCCATGCTGCTTGACGGCTTGTTTGAAGGGTAGGGTGCTTCCTGCCATGAAGACCAGCCTGCGTTCGCTTTTAGCGGAAAAAATTGCCGAGATCGTAAATGCGATCGCTGCCAGAGAGGGGCTTGGGTATCAGGTAGGGCGTATCCGTATCGACTATCCACCAGAATATAATCTTGGGCACTATGCTTCACCAGTTGCTATGGAATTGTCCAAAGTATTTCGCAAGCCCCCACGCCAGATTGCCGAAGCTATCCGGGAAGGCCTGTTAACCGATAAGCAGGCAAGCCAATTAATCTCAGCTGTGGATATTGCTGGGCCGGGTTTCCTGAATATCACCCTGCAAGTAGCTGCTTTGTCTATGGTGGTGCGACAGAAATTTTCTATTAGCCGCTGGCTTGATATGGTTTTCCCCATCAGGCAAGAACCAAAGACGATTGTTGAATTTGTCTCAGCTAATCCCACGGGCCCGCTCAATATTGTTTCTGCCCGGGCTGCCGCCGTGGGTGATTCCCTCTGCCGTATTCTGCGCCGGGCTGGAATACCGGTGCATAGTGAATACTATGTCAACGATTACGGCAACCAGGTGCGTCTGCTGGGGATGTCTTTCGCCTACCGCTACGCCGAACTGCAGGGGCATGAAATCTGTTTGCCTGAAAATGCCTACCAAGGAGAATACATCCGCGAAGTGCTGCAGCAGATTCTGGCGGATGAATCCATCCCCCCGGAGCTGGCCCCCCCTGAGCGTGGCAGTGACCTTGCGAGCTGGGCTGAGAAAGCTGGCGAGTTTTTTGCGCCGCGGGGGATTGCCCGTCTGGTCGCTTCCCAAAAGTCTGATCTGCAGAGTTTCCGAATTCATTTTGATACTTTTTTTCATGAATCGACTTTACATCCGGCCGCTGTGGAAGCTGCTTTTGAAAAACTAAAAAATTTAGGCGCACTCTATGAACAGGAAGGCGCTTGGTTTCTGGCCAGCAGCCGTTATGGCGACGACAAAGATCGGGTTGTGATCCGCTCCGATGGCCGACCAACCTACCTAATGGCTGACATTGCTTACCACTTGACCAAAGTCGATCGTGGTTTTTCGCGGATCGTTGATATCTGGGGCCCTGACCATCACGGTTATATTGCTAGATTAAAAGGAGCAATGCAGGCTGCCGGATTTCTCGATGCGCGGAAGCAAAATTCGTTTGAAGTATTGATCGTGCAGCAGGTCAACCTGTTGGAAGAAGGCAAGCCTGTGGTGATGAGCAAACGTCTCGGGCGTTTTCAGACCATGCGGGATCTAACCAACCGTATTCCTGTAGATGTCTGTCGTTATTTTTTTGTGACCCGCGGCGTTAGTACCCATCTCGATTTTGATCTGGAGATAGCGACCACGCAGAGCAATCGCAATCCGGTGTATTATATCCAGTATGCGCATGCGCGGATTCATTCTATCTTTAGACAAGCAGGAATTGATTTTGATTCTTTTGAAGCTGAACTAAGCGGGCTTGAAGAATATCTAAGTGGGGATTACCGAGATGAATTGCTTTACTTTACCTTACGGCTGCCTGAAGAAATTGAGGATATTGCCCGCAATTACGAGATGCAATCGCTTGCCGAGTGGCTGCACCAGACGGCGACACTGTTCTCTAAATTTTACGCGCAGAAAGAACGTAATAATATCGTGAAAACGCTAAAAGAAAACCCTGCGGAAGGCAGAGCGCTATTGGCAATTGCAGCCGTAACCGCGCAGGCTTTAGCCGAAGGGCTTTCCCTATTAGGTATTGAAGCCCCGCGTGAAATGACCCGCGACGATGCTGGGGAAGGATCATGAAAAAGCTAACGGCTATTATACTGATCGTTATAGTTTTGGGCACAGCTCTATGGTGGTTTTTTATTAGCTATCTGCCACGAAAAAAACAAGAGCGCATAGATAGTTATTTAGATAGCAAAACAGAAGAAATATTTTCTGCCATGACAGTTGATGAGCGGGTGGCACAGGTCATCCACATAACTATTCCGGGCAACACGATGAATCCTGCCGCCGAGAAATTGTTGCGTAGGTTTAAACCGGGTGGCGTCATTCTTTTTGGGGTAAATTTAGGTAGTGGAGAACAGATTCGTCAACTTACTAACAACATGCAGGATGTCATGCTTCAGGCAGGCGGTTTGCCTTTATTCATTTCAACCGACCAAGAGGGCGGGCCGGTTCACCGAGTGAAAGATCCGCTCCCTGACTTTCCCTCTGCGGCGGCGTTGGGCCAGACCGGTCGGGCGGATATCTGTGAAGCGGTTGGTTTTATGACATCCTGGCATCTGAAGTCGCTGGGCATTAACGTTATGTTCGCTCCGGTGCTGGACATCAACAATAACCCTGAGAATCCGGTGATTAATTGGCGCAGTTTTGGCTCAAAGCCCGAGACCGTGATGAGCTGCGCGCTGCCATTTGAGCGAGGCGCCCGGGCCGGAGGTGCTCTGCCGGTAATCAAACATTTTCCGGGGCATGGCGATACCAATGTTGACAGTCATTTGGGGTTACCAATTATCGAGAAAAATTGGCAAGAACTTCAGTCGTTTGAATTACAACCTTTTGCTGCTGCCATTGCCAGCGGCGCCGAAGCGTTGATGACCGCGCATATTCTCTATCCGCAGATTGATCCGGGAATGCCGGCGACTCTTTCAGAAAAAATCGTAACTGATCTGCTGCGAGTCGAGTTGGGATTTGGTGGTATAGTGTTCACCGACGCAATGGAAATGCATGCCATCTCAAAAAATTTTGGAAAACAGCGACCGGCCTCAAAGGCGATTAGAGCTGGGGTGGATGTTATTTTGCTGACCAGCCATACTACATATCCAGAAAAGTTTCACAAGGAACTAAAAGATGATTATACTTCAGGTGTATTTTACAGCGAGTCGGGAGATCTACTGGAACGGGCTGTTAAACGCCAGATTCGTCTGAAACTACAGCGAGGTCTTTTGGATGAGCGCTTGCCGGCAAGCCAAACAGATACCAGAGAAGAGTTTCAGGCGCGCAGGGATAGACAAATACAGCAATACCATAACTGGCTAAAACGCTTTCCCGATTTAGCCACACAGGCGAGCGAGGCGGCTATCCGCAGTCTAAAGAAGGGTTTTCACAGGCGTGTGTTACCACAGGTAGCAGAAACCGAGTTTTGGATTTCAAACCGTCAGATTCAGGAGCGACTGCAGGCTAAATATGCTCCGACGCGACTGGTTTTCAGTGATGGTTACTTAACCCGCCAAGGTATCAAGTATGTTATTGCCGACAGTTACGGCCAGCATGAACTCGATATTCTTGATAATTATGCACGACAATTTCCTGCGGTGCAATTTTTGGTGCTGCACTATGGGCGTCCCTATCTAAAGATGCCGGTTTCGCCTAATGTAGAGTTATTATTTTCTTTCTCACCTGGTGCGACCTCTTTGGCGGCTCTGGTGGATGCTCCTTTCGGCAGCGGAGAAATCCCTCCGGCTGATCTGGCCTTGCAGTGGCGCCAGAAGACAAAGTAAATTCTGGTTCGATAAAGCAGGTGGCAAGTCTCTGCAAATCTATGTAGCATTCAGGGGTTGGGTTTTGCAATGGCCTGGTCGTAAGCAGAGGGGCGCCCTGATTTTGTCTGGTAGCCAAACAGATTCTGAAAAAAGTTCTGTTTATGCTTGCGTGAAGCTTGGGTTAGAGCGCGGTACCGATTAGCCAATTCCCTATGTTCGTTGATTACGTTAGAAGTTTCTTCGGGATCTTGATAAAGGTCATAAAGTTCTTCATGGCCATCCTGTGGTCTAATCATATATTTGAAACGGTCATCGCGAATACCATTCCATTCAATATCCCAAAAAGCTTGCAAGTCCACAAGGCGTTCTTTGCCGCCCGCTAAAAGAGAGCGGCCTTCGGCATGGGGCGCGGGTGGTAGGCCTAACAGATCTAACATGGTGGGCAGAACATCGATGTGAGACGAAAGCATTTCGGTTGTTTGGCCTGTAGGAAATAGTTTGCGGTTGTAAATTAGAAAAGGTACTCTGACATTTTCTTCATAGATAAAATGCGGATGGTTGTAATTGCCGGGATGTTCATAAAAGGCCTCACCGTGGTCAGCCAGTATAAGAAAAATGGTGTTGTCAGCAAGCCCCTCTGTTTCAAAGCGATCAACCAGCTCACCCAGTGCCCGGTCGGCAAAATGCAATGAATTGAGGTAATTCAGGCGATTACGATCTTTCCAGTGTAGGTTTGGGGGGATATTGCGAACCAGCGGTTCGTGGTTTTTACCGTAATAATAGGGATGGTGCGGGTTAAAGGCGAATAAGGTAATAAAGAAATTATTTCTGTTCTCTCGCGCAAATTGAATGGCTGGTTCAATCAGTGCGCGCTCATCAGCAGCTCCCCAGGGGCCGAGACCTTCATTCCAGGGGGGGCGTTTTAATTGCTGGTTATCCATAATGAGATCGAAGTGACGATTTTTGTAAAATTTTCGCTGCCCGGCGTAATCGGGATCGGAAGCGTGTAGCACTGCGCTGCGGTAACCGGCTTCATGCAATAGCTCCGAGGCACACTTGACGGGGAAGTCAGGTTTTTCAAGGCTGAGCCAGTGTCCGTCGGGCAGTGCGTAAACGGAACAGAACACATTGAAAAATCCATTGATTGAAAGAGGAAAATTAGCGTAATGTCTTGCGGCATAGAGGGCATGGCGCCGCAGCCGGTTCCAATTTGGGGTAACTTCGTGAATACCTTCATGGCGGTATGACAGCCATTTCGTCGAGGTGGATTCAAAAAAATACAGGACTACGTTATATTTGCGTTGTGGTATTTTCATAACAGGGTATAGTCTCTCTGATGTCAGAGAAGCCTGTGAAAATTCTGGGGTGTCTGTAGTATTTTCTGGGGCGACGTTATGTTGGGATGCACTTCCGACGATTAGAGAGAGCAATGGGTTAACCTTAATCGTTTCTGTCGTGATTTCTCCTGAGCGGCTAACGAGATGGTTAATTTTTGCGGCCTGTAAAAATCGCACAGCAATTAAACTTGCGGGAAACAGTAGAAAAATAAGATGACAGCGCTTGAGGGTCAGCTTGTTTCGCAAAAACCATCCGGCTGATACTGCGACAGTACAAAGCAGCATGAAATTGACAGCACGGTCATTGAATTCCGCTGCAATAGAGACTAATAATTCACTGAGCAGAGACGAAACATCACGGGCGGCAGAGGGACGAAAGTTTGTTTCATAGACGCGAAAAAAACCAAAGGCGAGGGCGAAAAAAAAAGCGACAGAGAGAGAATATGCAAGATACAGTGACAGGCTTATTGTGGGTTTGCGCTGCGCCAGAAAACTCAGTAGCAGGGGGATGGCACTCAGCAGGCCTGCCACAGTAATGTCTGAAGGTAAGCTCAGTCCCAGGTAGGCCATAAAACCCAGATCGGCGAAGTTTGGCGCGATTTCAGTTAGCAGCCGGTAGTATTCGAGTCGGTAGTACCAGACTATAAAAAGAAAAGACAGAAAAAAAGTTACTGCCCGGCCTGAGATAACTCTCATTGCCGGAAAGATTATTTCTGTAAGACAGACGGTCAATATAGAATCCTAGTTGACAGAATCAGCGAGAGGTGGGTATTCGTATTATGTCTCATGCCTCCCACACCGGAAACTTATTTTTTCCGTCTTCTGTTTTACCAGCTCTCTGAAACCGCTACTCTCTGCGGAGCTTTAGCCACGTTACGTGCCAACGGACAGCAGGTAGAGGTCGTGTTTGCCCGGAATGAAGCCGAGTTGCTCAGTCGTTTGAATGAACGAACTTTGGTCGTGGCACGGGATCCCGCGTCGGGGCGTCTGTTGAATCTGCTGCATAGTCATGGTCTTCCTTTTTGTATTGGACAAAATTTTTTTGAGAGCCGAGCGCATGATATCTTTCAGCTCTACCAGATTGCCAGTCACGGGGAAGTAGTGTTAGCATTTTTGTCAGTGGCGCGCGAGAATGAGCTACGCAATCTATTTACCTTGTTTGGATTTCATGTGCTGTGTGTTAGAAATCCAGCGGAGTTTTCGAGAGCGCTTAACGATAGTACCCAGTTCTGCATAATCGATCAGGATTTACCGCCAGTGACGCAGAAGAAAGCAGAGTTACGCGCCCGGGTATATGCGCAACTCAAGGCGCATCGCAGCCGGTATCCCTTGTTTGCTGTGGGGGTAATTAAGGATTTTAACCAGGGCAGTTTGTTTGAAGATATTATTTCTCCGGTAAAGGAATTTTGTAATGCTCTGCTATCTCCGGAAGAATTTTTTCTCTTTATCAGGGACTATCTTTTTCGTTTTGAAACGGAAGTCAGGAAACAGAAAATCAGAAAGATAAAAAACGAAAATTTTTTTGGTGAGAAAATGAATTTTGGTTTTTACCTGCGGGATATCCGTAAGGCGCATAATTATCTAAATGCCGAACAGACACGCGAGAATGCCCGCCAGATTGAACAGGCTTTAATTGAAATGCAGTTAGTTGAATTGCGCCACCAACTGACAGCTCCTATGGCCAGACACCTTGAATTGATAGAAGGAGAGAAACGTGGAGGTTTTGAGTTTATTGGATCATCACAGGCTGTGAAACAAGAGCTGCTGCGGCCGCGACAGAAAAAAGATTCCGTAAGTGAAAAACTGATCAAGTCTAATATAGAACAACAGAGAATAAATTAAAGATATTCTGAAAAAGTCGGTGGAAGGACTTCTCTTCTCTATAGGTTCCCTAAAAATATTATAATCATTGCAGAATCAACAGCAATCTGTCTTAATCCAGGCGTTTTCAATTTCAGCAAAAAAAGCTTTCATTTGTGTATGGAACTTGCGGAAATTTTTCTTGTTGAGGCAATAGTTTACTCTTGGGCCGTCAATTTCGCCTTGGATTAGCCCTGCTTTTTTGAGTGTGCGTAGGTGCTGTGATACGGTCGATTGAGATAAAGGCAGCTTGCCGACAAGGTCACCGCAGATGCAGCCTTTGGTTTCTGCCAGCACTTTTAAAATGACAAGTCGCGCCGGGTGTGCTAAAGCCTTGCAGAAATCGGCAAAATTCTGTTCGGCTATGGTAAATTGATCACTTTTGTTCTGCATATTAGAACCAAAAATTAAACAGATATCCGGACAATATCATGAAAGCTCCAATGGTGGAAAAGTAAATAGCTATGAGTCGCCAGTTCATAATTTTTTTCAAGAGAAGAGCTTCAGGCAACGAAAGGCCGATTACGCCCATCATGAAGGCGATAGCAGTACCTAGCGGGATACCCTTTGCAACGAGTACTTGCACGACAGGAATAACACCTGCAGCATTGCTGTACATGGGTATTCCCAGCAGTACAACCAAAGGTACAGAATACCATTGTCCTTTGGTTACATAGCCTTCAAAAAAACCAGTGGGCAGGAAGCCATGCATAATAGCACCGATGCCGATCCCAATGAGCACATAGATGGCAATGCCACGGACTGTGTGGGCAGCTTCCCGCAAAATTTCCCTAATTCGATTGCTAAATGGCCGATGCTCTGGTGGTAACTCGGATTCTTCATGCGCTTTTGCGAGTATTTCCTGAACCCAGGGGGCGAGACTCTTTTCGAGATGCATTTTGCCCAACATCCAGCCCCCCAAAATGCCCAGCGTAATACCCGTACCCACATAGATTGCCGTGACTTGCAGGCCAAAGGCACCCAAAAATACCGCAATTGCCACTTCATTCACCAGTGGCGCTGTAATCAGGTAGGTGAAGGTAATTCCAAGCGGAATTCCACCTTTGACAAAACCAATAAAGAGCGGTACAGATGAGCACGAACAGAATGGTGTAACAACGCCGAACGCAGAAGCCAATACGTATTCTATTCCAAACAATTTATTGCGGCTCAAAAAGTTTCTGAGGCGGTCGATAGGTATGTATGAGTTCACTATACCCATCACGATGGTTATTGCGAATAGTAGGATAAAAATCTTTAGCGTGTCAAAAACGAAAAAGTTTACTGCAGCACCTAGATGACTCTCGGGCGCAAGCCCCGCCGCCGAATATACTAGCCAATCTGCACCGGCTTGTAACCAGTTAAACATGATACACCTTTAGTTTATTATTGCGCCGCAGATTTAACAGCATTTTATTTCATTATTGCCAGATTCTGCTGGGCAACAC
Source organism: uncultured bacterium (assembly GCA_938038265.1). Classification (GTDB taxonomy): domain Bacteria; phylum Spirochaetota; class Leptospiria; order Turneriellales; family Turneriellaceae; genus CALHRC01. The sequence goes on along the minus strand of CALHRC010000166.1, from coordinate 12,443 downwards.
GCGCTGTTTTCTGTCTTAGCAGCCGGTGTTGGCGGGCAACACGCGGCGACTTTTTCTTGTGCAACCGGTGTTTCTTTAGTTGTCGGAGGGCAGCAGGCCCCACTCGCGGTGCTATTTTGTACCGATGTTTTATCGCCGATAGTTGGAAATCCGCGCTCGACCCAACGCTTGATGCCGGGTTTCATATTGACTACTTTTTCATAACCATGATTTAGCAGAAAATTTGCCGCGCGCAGGCTGCGTTCGCCAACGGCACAAACCATGATCAGATTTTCGTCTCTGGGTAGTTCCGTATAGCGCTCTTCGAATTCGCTGAGCGGGATATTAACGATTTTGGGTACGTCGTATGCAAGTATTGCCACTTCATCTTTTTCGCGCACGTCCACGAGAAGCGCGCCTTCTTTAATCCAGGTTTGTGCTGTTGTCGGACAGATTTCTTTAATTTTTTGGGTTACTGTTACCATATTTGCTCCTATGCTTTTAAAAATTCGGTGATTTCCTGTACACTAGGGATCCGGCCTTTGACCTTTGCTTGTTCATCAATTAAAAGGACCGGGGTTGTCAGGACATTGTATTTCATCATTTCTTCAAGGTCTTCGATTTTTATGACATTAGCTTCAATGCCTGTCTGTTTGATAGCTTCGAGCACATTTTCGTAAGTTGCTTTACACTTCGCACATCCAGGACCTAATACTTTTACTTGTTTCATATACTTTTATTATCGTAAATATACGATAATTCGTCAATACAAAATTTGATTTTCTTTTAGTATTTTAAGCACTTCAGGCAGCTATTTTCGAGCTACTGTTGTTGTTTTATTCTTTCTTATGAGTAATTTTATCTCTTATTTCAATGGTGACGGGAAGTTTTTCCCACCCGAGACGTTTCTGCAGTTGGTTGCGGATATATCTCTCAATTGAAGGCGTTACTGTCGATCGGTTACCGAATACAATAAAGTGGCGTTTAGGAAAGGCCTGGGTTATGTAATGAATTTTTACCCGTTGGGTTTCGATAATTGGGTTTTGTTTGATATTGTCAAAAATACGGTTGAGCTCCGGTGTACCGACTTTTTTCTCCGCGATCTCTTTCAGTTTGAAGGCTTCTTCTAATGGTTTGATGGAGCGCTTGCCATCAAGTGCGCTAATGAAAAATACCGGAAAGCTCCAGAACTGTTTCTGTAGAAATTTAATTTGCTGCTCGAGACGATTACGGCGCTCGGGATCTTTCTGCAGCAGGTCAGATTTGTTAATTGCCATAACCAGTGGTTTTGTCTCATCTAAAGCCAATTGCAGTATATTTTTGTTCTGCTTGTCAAAGCCTTCGTAAGGATCGACTAACATTATGACTACTTCGCTCTCTTTTACCGCCCCAAGGGCGCGTTCTACCGAAAATTTTTCTACCAGATCGTCGATACTGCGCCGGCGGCGCATACCGGCAGTATCGGTAAGTAAGACATGTTTGCCCTGAAAGCTGAAGAGGTCTTCTATGGTATCCCGGGTGGTACCAGCAATGTCTGAAACCAGAGCTTTTTCTTTCTGGGTCAGACGATTAAAGAGGGTACTTTTACCTGAGTTAGGTTTGCCAATGATGGCCAGTTTTAGGGTATCGGGGGGCAGGGTATGCAAAACTGCTGGTGCTTTTGCCTTAAAGCGGGCGCAGATACTCTCCCGCAGTTGTTTGATCCCCCGGCGGTTTAAGGCTGAGATAAAAAATACATCCCCAAACCCCAGGCGGTACATTTCAGCAGCTTCTGCCTCATGGACGCTGTCATCGACCCGGTTAACCGCCAGCCAGACTTTATCGCCCATAGTACGCAGGCGTTGGGCTAATTTCTCTTCAAAGGGGCTTAAGCCCTCGCGGGCGACAACCCAGACAAGCAGGTGGTAGTCTTCGAGGCACTGCATGGCTTTTTCAACCGCCATGCGGCTTAATTCATCGTCTGTGAGCGCGCTTGCTTCTTCAAAGCCGGGAAAATCGGTCAGCGTCCAGCGACCTTCGCCCCAAGGAACATGGGCAGTGACCAGGTCACGGGTCACCCCCGGGCGGTCATAGACAATACTTTTGCGCTGGCCAATTAAAGCGTTAAACAGGGTGGATTTTCCGACATTCTGGCGGCCAATGATCGCAATCTGGGGCATTTGCACCGTGAAGAAACTGTTTCAGGAAATAGGTGGTAAAGAAGATTTCCCTTGAAAGAGACGGGCCACCTTTCTGTACTACTAAAGCTTAAAGCCCAATCTTTTCTAACGTTTTTGTATAATGCCTTTTTAGAAATCTTGGCATAAGGGGATTGCTTTCGTACCATAAGCAAATGGCAAGAAGGTAAAAAATATTAGGCTAACGGGTTTCGAGGTTAGTTTGAAAATAAAGACCACGGAACAGAGTAGGTGCGACGTTATGTGCAACTCTCTCATTAACGAAAGATGGTATTAAGCGTAAACGACTGAACTTTTGACATCCTTAGCAAGGTGTATTTACGCACTCTATTGCACTTCGTTTAGGGCGTTAGGTGGTTATCGTAAAAATCCGATAAATCGGTTGACGCAGCATTCCAAGTACCTTTTTTCTCTGTATGCTTCGGTGGGTTGCTAAGCTTGTTCTTTTTACGATATGGATTTTTATATCACTGTCGGCTGCTGAAGTCAGACGTTCTGTGGTCATAACGTTTGAAACTGACCCCAATGCCGATTTTTATCATATTGAATGGCTCAAAGAAAAACCCCGCTCTGGTGCCAAACTGTCCGATGCTGACCGTTTCATTGAGAAAGTCACTACATCCCCCATACGCAAGCAGTTGCCAATAGAATATCGCTTCTTTCGTATGCGCACTGCCGCCGGTGGCTATTATAGCCGCTGGGGCGAAGTAATTTCTCTCGAAAAATCAACGGAAAAGCTCACGGTTCAGGCGGATGAACGGCCTGATGATAGCGATAAACTAAGGCGGCATACGGAAAAGCAAACTGAAGCCAAAGCTGAAAATGACAGAACTGTCGCTGGTAAAAGCGATATAAACGAAAAAGACACACCAGATAAAAAAGATTCTGGGGGGGATGTCGAGAGCTTAAGAACGCAGTTGCCTAAAGACGATTGTTGTTTCCGCACGGTAATGATTGAAGGCAGGCCACAGAAAATTTTGGCCGGTCGGGAGTTACCGTTAGCCGAGCTGACCTTTGAGCGTCCGCTCTACTATTCGCTAGATGGCGGTGAGATAAAAAGCTATGAGCAACCCCTGCAGTTCCGCAATGACGGTGAACATCGCCTGGATATATTTGTGGGGCCTCTGCCCCGCCAGCGCCGCTTGCGCACGATTTGGTTTCGGGTGGATAACAGTGCGCCTGTAACCACGCTGGGATTATTCCAGCCGGTAATCTATGATGGGGGCCAGTTGTGGATTACCGGAACATCGCGGCTGGAACTTAAAAGTGAAGATCCGGGTTCGGGTGTTGCTTTCATCCGCTATCGCTTCTATAAAAATGAGGAGAGTGCACCAGAATTCCGCGATTACCGGGGAGAGTTTTCTTTACTGCCCAAACTTGCAGATATTGAACAAGAAGTGCTGTTTGAATTTTTTGCTGAAGACCAGAACGGCAACCGGGAAAAGACAAAACGAGTTACCATCCATATAGATACTTTAGCCCCCCGCATGCGGGTAGCAGAACAGGCGCCTAAAGGCTACCATCGTCTGTTGCTTGAAGAAAAAAGCACCCCGGTGTTAGTCGAAATCTATGACGCTTTAGGCAAGCTGGTACGCCGGGCAGAAACCCGCCATATGTTGCAGTTTCCCAAATTGCCGGCGGGCAGGTACAAGGCGAAATTGACCGACAACTTCGGCAACAGTCGGCAACAGGAATTTGAACTGAAAGATTGAGGGTTATCGGTAGAGATCGGCGGATATTTTCTACTCCACCGTTACATTGGTAACTTTAGGCGGTTCAGGTCTGACGATGGGCCCCCGAATTTTAAAAAAATGCACTTCGCCTTCCTTGAGAACTTTTCCAGTTTTGGCGTCAAGTAGGCTTACCTGCCAGTACCAAACTCCTGAGGCTGGGCGATCGATGGTCAGTGAATCGCTGTCCGTTGTGCGTGAGACAATCGGCTGCTGCATGTCGGCTTGTTTAGATAGCTGGAAATGATACTTGACCGGCAAATTGACTTTTTCCCAAGTAAATGTCATCGTACTGCCGGGTTTGAGGTCACTTCCTTCCTGGGGTGAAAGCATACGAAAACGGGCGATTTCTTGCTGTTGAGCCTGTAGTTCTACTTTTCGTGGTTCGGCGAGAGCCAGTTGTTGGCGCTGTTCTTCTGCTTTTTTTATCTTCAGTTTCTCGTCGCTATCGGTTTGTGTTCGGGCGGTACTTGTGGTAGTTTTATTTCCTGTATTTTCTTGATGATTGTTTGCCGGATGTATATCCTCTGCTGCGGCATTTACGGTGTTGGCCTGGGCTACTTTGAAGGACTGTACACTACCCGGTTTGCCGGAATAAGAATCGACCCGCCACCAATATTCACCTGGTTTTAAGTTATCGAGTAGCAGGCGGTCTTTGCCAATCTTACGTTCCATGACGGGTTGGGTGAAATTGCGGTCTTTGGCGAGGCGAAAGACCATGGGGGCTTTCTCGTCACTACTCTGCCAGCGGAACAAAATCGCCTCGTCTTCGCTAAAGATAGCCCCACTTTTCGGGAGTAGAGCAATTGCCGTGGCCTCACGTTTTATCTTAAAGTTGGCCGTCTGTGAGGTGATGGGGATTTTATTCTTGTCTTTTGCCTGTACCTGCCAGTAATAATTTCCAGGAGGTAATTTTTCACTGTGGCTTGATTTTCCAGTGACATTGATTTTTCTGGAATTATCCAGCGTGGGATTATCGGCGATGAGCAGGTTCTGCTCACTGGCATCTTTGGCCTGCCACTTAAAGGTGACAGTTGCATCAGATTGGTCAGTGGCAAACAGTGAGCCATCATCGGGAGTACCAGCCTGAATTTGGGATTTAACAATAGAGCGCGTACCGGTTTTTTTGTCTAACAGCAGGGTTTCGCCCTGGCGTACTTCGGCTTGTTTACCTTGTGCAGTTACATGGGTCTTACCTGATTTTACGTCGAGTTGCAGGCCATCTTGGTTGTTGGTAATGCGCGCGCTGGCGCTTTTTAGTTGTATCATGGTACCGTCTTCGGTTACGATAAAGGAGTTGCTGTTATTAGTTTCGGCTCTAACCGACCCGCTTTGCATGGCTATGCCGATCTGGTCATCAATCATATCGATGATTACCATACTATTGGGGTCCATGTCGAGTTTCATACCATTATTCAGTACAATTTCGGCGTCGGATTTTTCTTTGGTCAGTACTGCATCGAACAGATAGACCGGTGTGTCGGGATCGACATCCTCCCAAATCATGCGATCAGAGTATTTGCGCATTACCACATGGTACTTATAGCGAACTATCCCCACGGATTCATAGCCTGAACTGCCGATACGGTATTTATAGCTATAGTAGAGTCCCGCGCTAAGCAGAGCTATGAGTAGCAACATCAATAGGGTAAATTGTCGATCTTCACGGGATAATTTCATATTTTTGTTCTTCTCCAAAGGGTGCTTTGCCGGATTTTAATTGGGGTTTTGCCCCGATTAGTTTCTGCAGCTCCTTGAGAGATTTCGGGGCATTGGCATCATCCGCTCTACCGAGGACGGCATAGATCTGCTGGCTGGTACTTTTCCCTTTAACTTTTATTTTCTGCATAGGAACCGTCTTAAACTTTTTGCCAATTTGTCTGTAGGTCGTCTCTGAAATTAGGATATCTGTACCGAAAGGTTTGTTCAGCGATTCTATTCTTGAGGCAAGGTTTACCGTGTCACCAATGACTGTGTATTCAAGACGATCTTCAGAGCCAATTTGGCCAGCCAGCACCGGCCCGGAACAGATACCGCAGCCAATCTTAATGATTGGTTTCTGGGGTGTGCCACGTCCTTTGTTGAATTGCAGCAGAGTTTCACGCATTTTCAGAGCAGCTAGAATGCAGTTTTCAGCGTCATTGCCTTTGGATACTGGGGCGCCCCAAACCGCCATAATGGCATCCCCGATAAATTTATCTACAACACCATGGGTATTGTGGATGATGGTTACCATTAAGGTCATATACTCATTTAAGAATTCGACAACTTCATGAGGTTCGAGGTTCTCAGATATGGCCGTAAATGAGCGGATGTCTGAAAAAAAGACCGTTACTTCTTTCGTTTCACCGCCTAATGTGAGGCCACCAGCGAGAATTTGGCGGGCGATTTCAGGGTTTACGAATTTACCGAAAGCCCCTTTCAAGGTTTCTCTTTCCTTGAGACCTTCATTCATGTGGTTGAAGGCGTTAGTCAGCTCACCAATTTCATCTCTGTATTTAGCTTTGAGGTGAATATCATAATGTCCCTCCCGGATACGATGGGTGGCATGCACCAGGTTCTTGAGAGGTTCCGATATGGTCTTTGAGAAGAAATAGATAAATAAAATCGCCAAAGAAATAATCAGCAGGGCAATGAGGAGGGAGCGGATCTTGGCGACAGTGACCCCCTCAAGGGCCCGATTTTCATTCATAGTGGTAATGACCACTAGATCTCCGATCGAAAGTTTCTGAAAAGCGCCAAATTGCCGCTCCCCGTGCCATTCATAACGGATCACGCCATTACGGGCGTTAATCTGGTTAATGCGTGCTACAGCGGGATTATCGCTTTGGGCTGCTTTCTTAATTTCCTGTTCATCAGGATGTACAATTAGATTGCCTTCTCTGTCTGTTAGCAGGCTGGTATAGAGAGCATTAGCCGACTTACTGCGCGAAGCATCGATTGAGAAAGCTAAGCGCAGCGCCTCCGGGTTCAAAGCAGCAATCATCACGGCTTCCAGAATACGTCCGTCTTTAAGCAGAGGGGTGTAAAGGGCGATGGTGGCCCGACCGGTCTTAGCTGAAATGTTGCGCAATACAGTTCCCCCAGTGCGCGCTTTTTTTAGGGCGCCGCTATCCTCTAACAGAATAGCGCGCATTTTATCGGCGGGAATTCCACTGTTGCCGGCAGAATGAAAGAAATACCTTATATCACCCTGGCTATCAATAGCCGAAGCTGACCAAATTTGCGGGTTGGCCTTTATGATGGCTAAGGCAGCTTCCTGGCCGCCTCTGGTTGTCTGTAAACGATAGATCAACTTTAAAGTCTCGGAGCGATAGTTGATTTCACTTTCGACCTTTTCAGAAAGTAACTTGGTCGTGCGCGAATTGAGCAGCGAGACCATATTTGTCATGTCGTCTTGAAAAATGCCAATAGCAATGGCGATTAGCAATAGCAGGGAGGTTAATACCAGACCCGAAATAATCACCATAAGTTTGGTGCGGATGGAGTAATTCTGAAGGCGGTGCAATAACCTGATTATCTTGTCCATTGCGGGTAGTTTAGCGCTGCCGCATAAGAGGGGAACTGAAATTTCAGACTTTGGGAATATTGCGACCGTAAAAAATTTCAGCCATCTCTTTCTTCAGTCGTTTTTTGATGTTTTTCTTCTCGCCCGGCATGAAGTCTTTTTTGGCGGTATTAAACAAGTAGTTATCTAAATCAAATTCTTTGAGGATCATTTTCGTGTGAAAGATATTCTCTTGGTAAATATTGACATCCACCATGGTATAATTATGTCTGGTATCATCAGCGATAAAATTCTGGATAGAATTGATCTTATGGTCAATGAAGTGTTTTTTGCCTTCAATGTCTCTGGTAAAACCGCGTACCCGGTAGTCAATCATCACGATGTCGGGGTTAAACGAGTGCAGCAAATAATTCAGCGCTTTTAGGGGGGATATCTGGCCGCAGGTTGAGACATCAATGTCGGCGCGAAAGGTACTGATTCCGTTATCGGGATGGCTTTCGGGGTAGGTATGCACGGTGATATGGCTTTTATCGAGGTGGGCGACAACCGCATCAGGCAGTGGCCCCGGGGTTTCATTGTCATGTAAAATGACATCTTGCGGTTTGGTAGGATCTTTATGGTGCTCTTCAGAGACCAGCATGGTAACACTGGCCCCCTGGGGGTCGTAATCCTGTGAGGCAATATTGAGAATTTTAGCACCAATGATGTTGGCAACTTTCGTAAGAATTTCCGTTAGACGCTCGGCATTGTACATGTCATCGATGTATTCAATGTAAGCCTTGCGGTTGGCTGGAGTCTTGGCATAGCAAATGTCATACATGTTGAAACTGAGAGTTTTGGTCAGATTATTGAAGCCGTAGAGTTTCAGTTTCTTCAGAGGTTTGACCATTGCCTGAATTCCTTATAGATTTTGTTTATGGGGCAAAAAGGACAGGTAACATAAGGGGTCAATCTTAATCAAAAATAATGAGACCGGTTACCCTTCTGCGTTCTTAAAGTGGTGGCAAGCCGCTAAGCAAAGAGTTAGGCTTGGTAGTGCACAAGCCCTGGCCTCATACGGCGGCGTAAGGTCACCCTACTGTCTGTAGGCACTATCCTTAGAATTCCTGAAAAAAGCGCCTTGTGGCAGCTGGTTAGTTACTAAAAAATTAGTTATGTCTCTTGGGGGATATATCCTACTTGTTTGTGTTTTTTTAGTTACTAAAAATATGTATTATGTCGCCTGGGGGATGATTTTGGGCTATGGAAATCCATAATTAGATGGGGAATTCCCCACCCAAAAAGCAGGCATAAAGGGAAAAAACTATGTAACGTTATATTGTTTTAGGTAGGGATAGCTTGTCGGGCGCTTCTTTCAGCATGCCCCCGCTTTCCTAATCAAAAGAGTTGACAGCCTATATTTTGACAGCGGTTCTTACCCGTCAGACAGACTGAGCCTTAGGCGATGATGTACTGAACATCGGGTGTCGTAGCCAAGTGGTAAGGCAGGGCTCTGCAAAAGCCCCATGCGCCGGTTCAAATCCGGCCGACACCTCAGCACTGGCTACAAACTACCGCCCGAGTGATGGAATTGGTAGACATACAGGACTTAAAATCCTGGGGCAGTAATGCCGTGCCGGTTCGATTCCGGCCTCGGGTACACTCTTGAGATAATCCACCAATAGATTATTTTTGAATCTTTTATTAAAATATTAAAAACGGTTTCAGCCACAATATCGAAGCCTTTTGCTTTGCTGCTGAAATAGCGCGACAGCAGCTTTTTTTAAAAAAGTGTTTGACGCCCTAAAAGCGATTTGTTTTTGGTCTCTCAACTGCAAGGGTGGTGAATATGTCCCCTTCGTCTAGCGGTTAGGACTCGGGATTTTCATTCCCGCAACAGGGGTTCGATTCCCCTAGGGGACGCAATAGGGCGGTTTTGCCGCCCTTTGCTTTTATATATTTTTTCATCCCCCCAACAGGAGTTCGCTGACGAGCCGTTTGCGGCAAGTAATGGAGTGAGAGCGGAATATTCCCTCATGGGAGGCAGTAGGGGGGCTTTCAAAGATGCGCTGTTGGCTATAAAGAGAGACAATTTATCTCTCTTAATTTATGGAATTAGTTTTATGATTTAGCGTCCTGAAATAATTTTTTAGGAATGATCCAAATATAGAATACCATTCCAATGAGCTCAAGCAGGGATTGATAAACAATTACCACAACAGCTACATCAAACTGAGCAGGCAGCGCGAGTGCTATTGGTAAAACTACAAATGAATTTCGCGTCCCCATGCTATAGGCCAAGACACGCCCTTGTTGAACTGCTAATCTAAAATATCGACAAATCAGTTTTGATAGGAGTGCTGCAAAAATTAGGAATAAAACAAATACAATTGTGATTCTCATATAGTCTGTTTTTGCAGCCAAAATTGTTTGTACCTGGGAGGAACAGATAATGAACAGGACAATTGCCAGTATTGGAACTGGAAGCCATCCAAGCCACTCAATTGCTCTCAAGCGAATTTGTTTCGTCTCAGCCCATCTTTCCGTAAGAAAAGCGAAAAATAATGGCACTACTATAAAGCCAATAAAAGCTTTGAGAAGGGTATCGTTAGCTATGCTGGTTGTAAACTCTTTGCCGAAGAAAAGTAACAAGTAGATTGGTAAGGTTAAAAACTGCAAGATAAGGCTGATAGGTGAGAACGCAATGGCATACTTTGTATCTCCCCCTCCAAGTTGTGTAAATGTGATGAACCAGTCCGTACATGGCACGAGTAAAACCATTGCAATACCCAATTTCAAAGCTGGCTCATCGGGTACAATAAATAGCAACAGCCAAACCAAAATTGGGATGATCACAAAATTTCCAGCTATCGCAGCCGAAAGAAATCGAAATCCCAGAAATGCTTTTGGGAGATGCGCCAAGGGAATTTGGGTAAATGTGCAATAAAGTAAAAGAGCAAGGACTGGCCACAGGGCATGCTCTAAGAGCTCACCAAATTGTGGCCAAAGGTAACCCGAACAGAGTCCCAAGGTTATTGCAACGATATAGACCACGACCTGGAATTTTTCAAGGGTTAGACGGTTTATAATTTGAACGGCTCCAATGTTTGTTTTTATTTCGTAACTTGCTTTTCTCTTAAATTTTGCCCCCTAAAATATTTTGGGGGATTGATCCCCAATGGTAAGATGGGGTCAACATGATAAAGTGCAACATGGCGCACGACGGTGGATTTATCTGACATCGATAGTGTGGCGGACCATGCATGCCGTCTTCTGCGTGAAGCTGCTTTGGTACGCCATCGCTATGCCGTAGGCGCCTGCCAATAAAGCTCGATAGGGCGCGGGCGTCAACGCATTTCAAGCCACCGGAGATTGTGCACGTGTGGGTTATACCGTAGCGAGCGCGGCAGGTAAATCTTGTTAGGCGCCGTTAGATGACGGAGATTATTCTGTTTCAATCGTCAGGGTGATAATGCCATCATTGTTTGACACATCCGTATCGTTTATGCGGCATTCTAATACACCCTCCATGCCGCTTACATCCTCAGTATTACCATCGAAAACAAATATGTTGGAACCTAGTCAACAAATTAAAGCGCCATGGTTAGCTTCTACGATCCTGTAATCGCCCCAACTAGATGGATTATCCTCAATACCCATCGGCCCGAATGAATAGCCTGAATTTGTCATGCTCCATCGGCCAGAGGCGTAAATATTAAGTTTTGAGGCATCTTTGATAACGCAAGATGTGTTCTGCCAAGTGCCGCGAGCAGCAACAGACGCAATGCACGGTTTCTTCTTGCTTGGATAGTCATTGTATGCAGTTTCAAGAAATTCGTAGTAGTTAACCACTTTACTTGCAACGGATTTCACTTTGCCGGTCTCAAGTTCTACGATACGAGCATCAAAACGAAAGGATTTATCACGCAGTTGGATATTGCCTAAGACAATGCTATTGACACCTTTCAGCTTTAATGTCTTTATTGCCTCACTTTCTGTTAGACCAATTTGGTTGAAATCCACTTCGTTTAGCAAAGCATCTATGCGCAAACGTTCGATAAGTTCAAACTTCTCAGGCATAAACATTTCATTTTGCAATGCATTCGCAATCATGATACCGAGTCTTGGCGTCACAGACTTATATTGTGATGTAGTACCTATGAGGTCAACTCTCGAGAAACCCGCGATCGCGAGGCTAATTTTCTCCTTGGAGTCGTAGTTTTTGATCAGATCTGAACGGAGAGAAATCGCGATATCATCGATAAGGCGCCCCGGATTTTTCTTGTAGTCCACAGTTTTGCAGGTTAAGATTAGCAAAGGCAGCAATAAACTCCATGTCTTCTTCATATTCATCCCAATTCTCCTTTGTTTAACGGCGGCCAATGTCCCGGTTTAGACGAAGGTTGGTGCCGCTAGCCGTCGGTTAAGGCGACAACTTTGTCTGAAACTCATACTTACATTTTATACCGTCCTTTCGGGGTGGCAAGAATAAATTTTACAGAAATATATTGTATTCGAATAGTTCTAGACCAAGGATTGCAGACCGAGAGCGAAGGGGTTGGGCCCCATCGTGGTAGTGTCTGAACCAAGTTGTCCGCTGTTTTGTTCTTGGATTTATAGTATTACATCATCCTCTCTCTAAAATTTTTAATGATACTTACAACTTCTTTAGTGGATAATTTCGTATCAATTCCTTTTATATCAAAAGGAGATATACTTGCATCAGCTAAAAATTGCATGCGTACAATGTACCAATAAAAACATGATTTCTCAAAGTATTTTTAACAAAATTTGTCGAATTTGGGGAGATCGGTTACACTCGCCCGCAGCAGATAATTTTCGCTTATTTGGGGATGTTTGGCTGCGATGCGGGCATACGGATTCCCTGGCGGTGTTGCTGGTGGTAGGCTTAAGTAAGAGAACTGTTGGCTTGTCAGGCTGCCAATCGGGGTTTTAGCCCGAAAGAGTAGTCTAACTGCAGGGAAAAAGCCGCCGGTCTCCCCCGGGCAGGCTGTCCGTACTTTCTAAAAAGCGGCCTTTTTTGGTAACTATACGAACTAAGCACTTCCC
>CALHRC010000165.1 GCA_938038265.1 uncultured bacterium | reverse complement strand
GCTCTTATACAGTCGGCGGCAGTGTGAGCGGGCTTTCGGGTACGCTGGTATTGCAAAACAACGGCGGGGAAGATTTGACACTCACCAGCAACGGGAGTTTTAGTTTTGGGGGATGTATCCAAGCTGGTGAAGTCTATGATGTAACCGTCAAGACCAACCCCTCAGGCCAGGTCTGCCATGTAAAAGACAACCAGGGCACCATTGCGGGCGGTAGTGTAACCGACATCACTGTGCAATGTGATACCGATACCAACTGGGTGCAAGATGCCTACCTCAAGGCCAGCAATGCCGAGATGCTTGACTTTTTCGGCCGCTCGGTTGCGATCTCTGGCACCACGATTGTTGTGGGGGCGTATGCCGAAGACTCTAACCAGACCACGATTACCAATACCGATGGCTCGGCGTCAGGGGTAAACGGCGCCTCTGCTTCCGGTGCGGTCTATGTGTTTAAGCGCGACGGCAGTGGCGACTGGATTCAAGATGCGTACCTCAAGGCCAGCAATGCCGAGGCAGGTGACTATTTCGGCTACTCGGTTGCGATCTCTGGCGCCACAATTGTCGTGGGGGCGAATTACGAAGACTCTAATGAGACCTCCATTACCAATGTCGATGGCTCGGCGTCAGGGGTAAACGGCGCCACTGAGTCCGGTGCGGTCTATGTGTTTAAGGCGTTTTAGCGCCAAAACGGCGCAACCATCTGCCAAAACCAGCCGTTGGCTCGGCTCAGGGATTCCATAGCTACCGGGCCAGTGCGGGGGATTGTAGTAGGTATTAAACACAATGTCCATTAACGGCGATAGGTTTGCATAGTTAATCAATCCCCCCCTCGGCTTTGTCATGGTGCCAGTGGTGCAGGTGCGGTGAACCTAAGAGCATTTCGAGCGCCCCAAGCCGGATCGAAGTATTCGAATGGATAAAAAGCGCCCACAGCCCGCGAAAAGTGACAAAGCCTGCGATCGCATTCAGATCCAAACCCAGAAGCACCGCCGGCAAGGTCTCAAGGCCGCGCGTGTAGATGTTGTCGAGCGGGTGCTCGCGGTACGCTGCCAGGTAATCGACCGCCTCGGCCGTGTGGTGCACGCGGTAAAAACGCCACAGAACAGGTATTGTATGCTGCGCCCGATGCCCCCAGTAAATGCAGAAATCCCAACATGGCGAAGGTGAGCGCATTGAACAACAGAGCCTGGCCGAGGTAAAAGCAGAGATCGTTCAGCCAGTCGCGCCGTAACCAGCGGAAGCCGGGCATTGTGCTGAACTGGTCTGCGCGCCAGAAAACTTCGAGCGGTAGAAAGACTGCGCTAATGGCCAGCAGATAGAGCAACGCCTGCGCGGCGGTCGCGGCAACATCCATCAGGCGAGGCGATAGATTTTGACCGCGGCTGCGCGGCCCTTAACCTGTGTTTCGGCGATGAACTCTGCCGCCAGACCTTCACAGAAACGCAGAACATCCTCTGAAAGTAAGATACGCGAGCCGTACTGCTTGTTGAGCTGCTCGATACGCGAGGCAAGATTTACCACATCACCAATAACAGTATATTCTTTGCGCGATTCAGAGCCGATATTGCCGGTCACTGCCTCGCCCGTGTGCAGGCCAATGCCGACGGTAGTCGGTGGCAGATTGCCTCTTTCGACTTCGCTCGCGATACGGTCGACAATTTCCCGCGCTGCCTTGACGGCGTTGCATACGTCGCGGCCATCGCTGATGGGTGCCCCGAATACAGCCATAAAGCCATCGCCCAAAAATTTATTGATGAACCCGTTATGCCGGTTGATGATCTCGATGCAGAATTCAAAAATGCGGTTGAGGTATGAGACAACCTCGCCAGGCGAGCGGGTTTCTGAAAAAGTGGTAAAATTGCGGATATCGAGGAAAAGAATGCAGACATGGCGGCTCTCGCTCTGTTCCTTTTGTTTGAGCAATGCCTCGACCACCGCAGGTGATACGTGCTGGCCAAAAAGGTTGGTAATGCGGTTGCGCTCCTCTTGCAGTGACAGTGCGTGTATCTGCCGCTTGCGAATTTCGCGCGACACAAACGCAGCAACTAAACCAGCAGCAATGAGTATGCCAGCCTTGCCGATTTGAAAACTTAGCGGCCCCCCAGCCTGCGTAGCCCGGGCGAAATCCTGCACATAAATCGAATGGGTGATGAGCGCAAATTGCACCGCGCCTACGCATGCCGTGAAGATACACAGCTTACCGTCGAGGCGCAGCGCCGAGAGCACCACGAATAAGAAATAGGCAAATACCGGCGGGCTATTCAAAGCCTGCGCTGGTTCAGGTAGCGAGCGCGTAAAAAGCCAGAGCACGGCCGTCGGCGCGCTGGTTTCGACAAATGCATTGATGTAGCGCCCCCAGATCGGCAGTCTGCGCTCGCGCCGCAGCGCCGTGCTATAGACGAATCGGGAAAAAAGCGCATACACAGCGTAGCCCAGAAAAATCAGCGGGCCGAAAAGTTGTGCCTGCGACGACGCGCTGGCATTCCCCTCGACAAACTGCGCGGGGAAAATCAACGTGCGCAGGGTAAAGACCAAACCAAAAAGCACAAATATAACTGCCAGAGCGGTCGTGCGCAAGCGCTCGCTACGCAGAATATCCAGCTCGAGGTCGATGAGCTCGGGCTTTTTGCTATTTTTCTGCACCATCCTTATTCTCCCGTGGCCAGATATGCGTTTCTTCTACCGACAAACCGTCATGGAACGCCAGTGCCTCTTTGTCGCCAGTCTGCATAAACTATCAATAATCTGCCGGCCGCTTGCTTTTTTTCTTGCGCGGATACTCTTTCGGTTCAGGCCATTTTTCCTGTGGCTCGTTCGTCTGCTGCGGGCTAACTCCCTTTTGCTCTTGCGAGGAGTTCTTTTGTTTCTGGAAGACATTGTTCTCTTTACGAATGCGCTCCTTCTCTGCGTCGCCGGCGTCAATCGGCGTGGGAATTCCCGACTTACTGGTATCAAACACCGGCTCGCGCTGCGGGTTTTTTTGTGCTTTTTTTTGCGCGTAAATTACTGCACCGGCGAGAGCCAAAAGCGCGAAGCTGAGACTGAGATAGCGACCGAGCATAACACTCTCTAATTTTTCGCGGTGAAATTTCAAGTAGAATTGCGTCACTCCATATCCAGTCCGGGGAGATATGTTACACTTGGGTTGCTTAAAATAAGTGTAAAGCCTCTTAAGTGGTTTTAAGTAAAAAAACTAAACTTAAAAGGACGGGCAAATGTACAATTACTCAGATATCTATCAGCGCTTAAAGCGTAATTTTCGCTACTTCAAAGGCGGGCCAGGGTCATGACACTGCTCAAGGTTTTCGCCTGTATTGAAGATGGCGACACCGTCGAGCAGGCCACTCGCAGGCTTGGTGTAAAACGCCAATATTTTTACTTTTGGATTAGAAGGTTGCTTTCAGTAAACTGTGAGTTGTATGGCTTACAAGATTATTTCAAAAGACCCCATAACTCACCCAATGCCACGAACGAGGAGGTCATCAAGCTAGCTTCTCGAAATCCGCCGTATGGCTGGCTCGGGTGGCCACAGAAGTAGCCCGCATTCTCTGGCGGGAATATGGCATTAAGATTGCGGGATCGACGCTCTGCAGCATCTTCAGACGTCTTGGTGTCAGTCAAGTCTATCGCTACCAGAAGCGCAATGAACATACCAAGAGGTATGCCGCAGAAAATCCATTACAGACTGTGCCAACTGATAGTGCCTGGACAGGTTTTGAAGACCGGATATATTTCTTTCCGGTTACCGACGACTGCAGCCGTGCTACGACAGTGGTGCATATGTGTGACCCAAATCGGGCGATAGTTCCACATCCGCTGTCTTCACGGGTCGCTTAACGGCTTGACATCTCATGAAAAGTTCTATGGACTTAAGATTAGCTAAAACTGCTTAGGGTGTATGTTTTCTCCCCAAAGGCGACATTTTTGCATAAAAAGTATTTACCCACCAACTACCCCCCCACCTGTTGCCGCAGTGACCTTGCCCCTGAAACATACTGTATGGCTGGCCAGCCTGGCAGCAACCGGTGCGCTGTTTGCATTACCTTTAACACACCTGCACGACCCGAAACATTATACCCGCATAGAAATAAGCCGCCAACTGCTACCGGCCAGTCCCGCCGATTTACGACAGCGAAGTATCTTTCTCGGGCAAACCCACAGTAAAGCACGGTTGCATGCCCCCAATGCGCTCCTCTCCTGGCTGGAAGAACTAAGCCTCCCTTTTGATAAACTATCCCCCCCGACAAAATTTATCGAACTGAACCCCGATCACACACGCCGGTTAAACGCCAAATGCCCCCCTAGCCGCAACATGCTCGATGGCTATAAATCTGTTGAACTCAATAAGAAATACCTGACCTGCCTAGGGAAAGAATTCCCCACCATCGCCAAACGAATTAAAATTGGCAACAGCCGCAAAGGCCGGGGGATGTATGCCCTGCGCCTCAGGCTGCCACCCCAAACTCAGACTACCGCCCCAAAGAACCCCACTGAACATTACCGGGATCCGGTCTTTATCCAGTGTGCGGTACATGGCGACGAGCCAATTGCCATTGAACACTGTTATGACATAATGATTGAAACGCTGAACCATCCCCACAGATACCCATACTTAGCCGATATGGAACTCTGGATCTTACCCATCACTAACCCCGATGGCGTGCACCGCTTCTGGCAGGTGAACATGAAAGCCGGACGAAAAAACGGCTACTACTCTGGCAAAGCCAGGCAAGCCATCCACGAAGGGGTTGACCTCAACCGTAATTTCCCTTTTCGCTGGAATAGCGGCAACCCGAAAGCCTCATCGGGTAACCCCGGCAGTTATTACTACCGCGGTCCCGCCCCCGCTTCAGAACCTGAAACCCGGGCCATCCTACGCCTGTTTGAGCGACAGCGCTTCATCGCAGCCCTGAGCTACCACTGCTATGCCAACGCGATCCTCTCGCCTTATACTATAGAGGGAACACAAAACCCGCAACCCGACCTCGCCGGCGAACTGGCCGGGCGTATGCTGCCCAATGCCATCTCTTACCAGGAAAAAAAACCCTTTGTCGTAAAAAAAAATCTGTATGAGGTCGATGGCACCGACACCGATACCTATTACCACCATTTTGGTACATTAGCTTTTTTGGTAGAATCATCCCACCTGCTGCAGCCCTACGAGGATGTGCCTACCATCTTAACCGGACTGCGTCCTGTCTGGGAAAATTTTCTGCACGAGCTGCACCAAACCCCATTTATTCGCCTGAAAATTACTGACGAGAATGGCCGTCCCTTAGTCGCCCGTATCGAGAGCGACGCTTTTGTTTTTTCTGAAGGTGAAGAACGCTATTCCGGGGAAGATGGCATTGCCCGACTGCCAGCACCCTCCCTGAATGCAATGCGCCTGAAAATTACGGCTGCAGGCTATCCAGAATATATAATAACACTCCAACCAACCCAAGCTCGCCAGTTTCAGCATATTATCCTGCGGCGCTGAACAGCGCGTAACACACTTCAGACAAACAGGATAAAGTTCTCACCAAAAGTTTAATTTTGGTGGTATAGTCACAATATAGGCCTTTTCGGGCTTGGGGTTACCTATAGGAATAGTTCTTTGGTGGGGAATTCCCCATCACAAGTTCAGGAATTCCTGAACAAAAGGCAGCTTACATCCCCCTCGCAGGGGCTTGTTAGTGACTCAAAAATCACATTATGTCACTTGTGGGATGGTTCTTGGTATGGATTTCCATACCATGGTGGGGAATTCCCCCTAAGAGTTTGACCTAGATTTTTACAGAGAACCCATAAACGCACTGTAGGGATTGCTGGGCTGCTTTTTGTCTCTGAAATCTGCAAAAAATCTTGTCGCCTTGAATCTTTTTTGAATATTGTACGTCTAATCTGTAAACAGCAGCCGGTAATGATTCTTAAGGAGGCTGTTCAGATGATAGGAGTAGAATATGAAGTTTAAATCTCTCTTTTTTCTTGCTACTATGGCAGCCATGATCGGCTACTGCGGCTCTAGCAAAGAAGCCGTAAAAGAGCAGCCCACGAAAGAAGAAATTTCCGGCAAGGTCCGCTCTGGGGGCGACGCCCTGGGCGCCGAAGCTGCGGCCAAAGTAGCAGCTGACCTTAACAAACAACTGGCGAAAGTGTCCCTGAAAAATTTTCCTGTTGGCAAAGCTGAAATCTCCACTGAGCAGTATGAGAAGTGGGCCAAAGCCTCTGCTACGGTAGTCTCAGGTGCGATCAGCAACCTGCCTGCTGGTTATGTACTACAGCTCACCGGCCACGCTGACCCACGCGGTGACGATGCCCTGAACGACAATTTGTCGCTGGAGCGTGCCCAATTTGTAAAAAGCCAATTGGCGAAAAGTGGTGTGACCTCTCCGAAACTGACAGTAAAAGGCGAAGGTAAACGAAAACTGGCTAACCCTGGAAATCCGACTTCTGGCGATAACCGTCGCGTTGAGTTTGTTGTCGTCAAACAGTAAACTTAAGTTTTATTTGCTGTTTTTACAAAAGCGACCCGAAAGGGTCGCTTTTACGTTTTTCAAAACCGATTCATATACTCCAGTACCACCATTCGATTGGCTCGCATGCCAGCGCCAGTTAGCAGATCCACCTCAATGGCCAGATTCTCAATGAAGTTAAAGCGAAAGCCAAAATTATAGAGTATTTCCTGCAGCCGGCGGTAGTCAAAATAAACCCGTTCTATTTCAAAGATCGGAACAAACATGCCGATTGGAAAATCTATCGAGATATAAAAAGAAGTATCGCGCGGCACGTAATCAGGCTGTACTGGAGTGCGCACACCAAAATGAATATGCTGCTCTTCACCCAGCAAATAGATTGGCTTAGTCACCGCGAAATAAGGCCCATAGATCATGCGGTTAAAGGGGTTGCCCGAAACAGCTTCCTGCACCTTGCCAGTCATTCCCGCATAAAATGAATCGTAGCCCATCGCCACTAAAATAGGAAAACGCTTCCAACCGTCGGTAAACTTTACTCGGGCAATTACCCCCGGAATATTCATGCGCATTTCATTTTCGCCAATGACGTTCTCGACATCAAATGAGGCGCCGAGGTAAATATTATCATGCAGACCTAACTGGGCTTTGGTTAAGAGTCCCCCGTTATTATAGGCCCAGAAGCTAACGACATAGGCTCCGCGGGGCAGGGTCACTGCTGTCGGTGTATCAACCATATCCAGAGTGGGTACGACAACATGCCGAAGGGAGCCTCGATCCTCAAAGTCTTCAGCATGAGAGGGGATACACAATAGAAAACTGGCTATGAGCAGAAAAAAACTACCCTTTACACGCATATCTAAATTTCGGCAGGATTTTTTCAAACCCTGAAGAAAATAAATTTACGTGGCGACTTGGGACTGGGCCAATACCCCCCTGATGCGAATTTTGGTATTAGGCAGTGGCGGACGGGAACATGCTATCTACCTCAAACTGAAAAGCGAAGCTGGCAATCAAAGAGTCTTTCAACTGCCGGGCAATGGTGGAACCGACCCCCAGGACAAACTGGACGGCACCTTGAACGATTTTACAAGTATCGCCCGGCAAATTAGAGCTTTGAAAATTGACTTGGTCTTTGTCGGCCCGGAACAGCCGCTGGCTGAAGGTATCTCAGAATACCTGCAAAAAGAAACCGGTGTCGCTGTCTTTGGGCCTGACCAACGAGCAGCACAACTTGAAGGCTCCAAAGTTTTTGCTTACCAGTTTATGAAAAAAGCCGGCATTCCCACAGCTAAAAGTATTGTCATTGAAAACCTGCCAGAAGGTCTTGCGGCAATTGAAAAGCACTCCCTGCCCATAGTGCTCAAAGTCGATGGTCTCGCCGCAGGAAAAGGTGTGAGCATCCACCGCGACCGAGCATCGGCGAAAGAAAAATTGATAGAAATCTTTGAACAGAGAATTTTCGGCCAGGCAGGTAACAGAGTTCTACTGTGCGAATTTTTAAGTGGAACCGAGGCATCCCTGTTTGCGCTCTGCAATGGCAGCGAAGCAATTTTTCTGCCTGTGGCCCGCGATTATAAAACGGTTTTTGAAAATGGTGAAGGCCCTAACACCGGCGGCATGGGTTCTTATACCCCCGGCGATCACCTGACACCAGCGCAAATCGCTTTCGCTCACCAAACAATTGTCAAACCAGCACTGCAAGAATTCAGTTATGTTGGTATTCTTTATGTCGGCCTAATGGTTCATTCCTCCCGTGCCGATGATATATCCGTCATAGAATTTAACTGCCGTCTCGGTGATCCCGAAACCCAGTGCGTTATGCCCTACCTCGCCGGCGATCTCACGCCTTATCTGTTATGGGCCTGCGGCCGCAATAACCCAATTCCTAAAGTAGCTGAAGAGGGTTTCTATCGTGTGCCGGTAAAAGCCGGTGCGTCTCTCAATGTGGTGCTCGCCGCGAAAGGCTATCCCGGTGACTATGAGAAAGACATCCCCCTAAAGCTGCCGCAGAAAATGCCGGGGGATGTACATATCGTGCACGCGGGCACCGCCCGTATTGCAGAAGGCCAATTCGTTTCTAAAGGTGGCCGAATTCTAAATATTGTGGCCACCGGTAACGACACTAATGATTGCCGGCAAAAAGTTTACGCTTTTATCGAGCAGTTAAAAACCAATAATGATTTCAGTCGGTTACACTACCGCAAGGATATCGGGCTCTAATGTTTCCCTTATCTGAAATATTGGCTTCAGCCGACGCAGGATATCGCAATTATCTGGCCAAAAAAACCGGCTTTGTTCTGGCAACGCACAACAAAGACCAATTATTGCATTTCTGGCTTCACATTACCAAAGATTTTGAAAATCACGAGCAACACCGGGCAATGACCGCTGAGCAGACAAACGCACTACAGACATTATTGTCATCTTTTGGCTACCTGCCGCCCAAGAAAACAACCACGGAACATCTCGCACTGGAAGAACAGACTGCATGGATTTTCCGACATCCACAGGGTGGCATCTTTCTGCCTCTGGAAGTATTCAAATCGCTGATGCGCCGCAATGACAAATTATTCCAGCCATACCTCTTCTCACTGCTCTATAACCTCAAGCTGAAAGAGCAGCACAATCTTGCTTCGTTAATTGGGGGGGATATACAGGCCCAACTGAGCCTCACCTTTGAAGTACACCCACTCGACATGGCCTTAGTGCTCTATATCTGGTTTGCCGGGAAGCATCTCTCCGGCGAGGCCGTATTACCCGAAAAAGGGCGCATTCTCACAGGCCCCTGGTCTTTTCTGAGAGAAACAAAACCGCAGCCGGAACCTTCGCCTAAACTTCTTCCCCAAAATCCTGTTCCGTTATGGGATTATCTGCGCGAACACTTTTCACACCAGCTTGTCGAAATAGAAGAATTACGCCATCACATAAAAACCAGCCGAAAAGGCTTTTACCGCCCGCTTGGTCTGGTAAAAAATCCACAGGGCGCTTTCTCAAAAATGTTCCGGCAAGGATTTCTAATTCCACTGCCAGGCCGCACCTGGAATCACGGCGCTAATGCAGACGATATTCAGGTTGTCTGCCCCCGAGAAATCTACCTGCGCCATGAAGAGCTGCGTAAAAAAGAAAATAACCAAAAAAATCACATGTCGGGCAAATCATGAAAACTGCACAAAATTCTCAAGAGAAAAGTAAAAAACAATCTGCGTCTGCAAAAACTCCCTCAAAACGCAAGGCAGCTGCAGTAAAACCTGAAAAACCAACATCTATCGCTGCCAGAGTACACGGCCCGGTTATCAAGAAAAAAATCCACGGAGTAAACCTGCACATTCTCGGTACCGCACACGTCTCGCAACAGTCGGTCGAAGATGTTCGCGCCATTATTGGCAAAAACAAAGGGGATGTCATTGCCGTAGAACTTTGTCCCTCGCGTTTTCAGGCCATCAACGACGCCGACACCTGGAAAAAACTTGATATTGTAAAAGTAATCAAAGAAAGAAAATTATACCTTTTAATGTCAACAGTTATATTGTCTATCTTTCAAAAAAAAATTGGCGAACAAACCCATAC
>CALHRC010000164.1 GCA_938038265.1 uncultured bacterium | reverse complement strand
CCAGTATTACCAAAACAAACAAGCTCAAGTATTGGCCGAAACTCTGGATCGCGCTACGGAAAAATTTCTGGAGAATAATAAGTCGCCAGCGCGAAAAGTCGGTGAAATCGATAACCGTGGCAGTCACTTTTACTTGGCACTTTATTGGGCACAGGAACTGGCTGCGCAGAGCAAAGACAGCACCCTACAGGCAAAATTTGCCCCTATCGCCAAAGCAATGATAGAAAATGAAAGCCAAATCAACCAGGAATTACTTGCTGCTCAGGGTAAGCCGCAGGACATCGGAGGTTACTATCATCCCGATGACGTTAAGGCAGAAAAAGCCATGCGTCCTAGCGCTACCCTAAATAAGATTATTGACTCGCTGGCATAGGTCTTGTTCTTAAGAATTCTTAAACCACAAGGCGGTATCTCCCTTGCGCGGGTGTTGCTTAGTTACTAAAAATCTGCATTATGTCCCATGAGGGATGGTGTTGATGGGGAATTTGCGATTTGTTCAGGAATTCCTGAACAACAATGGCGGTGGGGCTGCTGCCATTTAGGCTACCCATAGGGATTGGTCGGGTGCTTACCGGTAAATAGATTATGAAAAACACTTGACAAATTGACTTTACTGCTTATAATAACACAATGGCCGTATTGAGGAACAAAAAAGACCTTTCCTTTGGGACAAGCCCGGATAATCCCGATGGCCTGAAGCTGAATCTCTCGTATGACGAAGATACCAAAACGGCTTACGGCGAGATTACGCTCAGCGAAAATATGCAGGGTCATCAGGCAGATTGCGTTCATCCCGGCATCATCAGCACCATGCTCGATGAGGTCATGATGAAGATCAACCAGGCAATGAACCTTGAGGTGCAGACTGGCGAGCTAACGGTGCGTTACCTGCAGTTAGCCCGCGTAAATGAACCGCTGTATTTGCGGGGCTATTTCGTGAAAAAAAACAAAAAGGTCATTGAAAACCGGGCTGAGCTTGAAGATGACATCGGCAAGATCATTGCCCGTGCCAAAGGCAAGTACATTGAAGTTGACCCGTTAGATTAGCCGAAGTGGTGGAACTGGTAGACGCGCCGGACTCAAAATCCGGTGGGGGCAACCCCGTGTCGGTTCGATTCCGACCTTCGGTACAGAGGAAATGATGTTTTGACTGGGTACTTATTTTTTGTAGGGTTGCTGCAAAAATAACATTAAACCGGGGTTTTTTCAGAACATCCCCCATCCCCTTCTTTTACTCTTTACGGCTTTAGGTGGCAAAATAATTATTACCTGTGCTGCCGCCGGTTTCTGAAGAAAAAAATTTTCCGCTGTCGTGTCAGGCTTGTCGGGATGGCGCGGGTCTGCCGTTTACGATTAGGATGGCTTTTCAGCCGATTCTTGACTTGCAGAAGAGAGAAATTTATGCCTATGAGGCTTTAGTGCGTGGGCCACAGGGAGAAGGCGCGGGTTGGGTATTAAACCAGATTACGCCACAGCTGCTCTATCGTTTTGACCAGGTTGCGCGGGTGACGGCCATCCGCACGGCGGCCCAGTTGCAGATGAAAGAAAAACTCAGTATCAATTTTCTGCCTAACGCAGTCTATAAGCCGGAAACCTGTATTAAGGCAACGCTTGAAGCTGCCGAGGAATTTGGTTTTGATCGTACGCGACTTATCTTTGAGGTTAGCGAAAGTGAAGAGGTGATATCGGTTTCTCATTTAACCGGTATTCTTGAAGAGTACCGCTATCAGGGATTTTTAAGTGCTATTGATGACTTTGGTGCTGGTTATTCAGGACTTAAATTGCTCACCCGACTCACCCCCGATCTCGTCAAATTTGATCGTGATCTGGTATCGGGAATTGAGGGTGACAGTCGTAAGCAGAAAATTATGCGCCACATGATTGCTTTAGCGCGTGATATGGATATCGCCATTATTGCCGAAGGTATTGAAGAGCCAGCGGAGCGTGACTGGCTTTTCGAGCATGGTATTTATCTGCAACAAGGATATCTTTTTGCCCGTCCGGCGCTTGAGCAATTAGTTAGCCAAGAAATTTTTTCTAAGCTTGAGTAACTCATTGCACTTCGCGACGCTATATTGTGGCGCCCTCTATGTTTTCTTAACTTTACCCGGCTGCGACCTAAGCGATAGCGACCATCATGCGTGATTTTATCCACACATACTTAGATCCGATCTTTCGCAAGATTTATTATGAAATTGATACCGCCGACAAGCAGGATGGCAAACCATTTGATCGTCCTGAAATGCTGCAGGCGCACACAGAATCCAAGTACTGGGGCTGGACTCACTTTGGCGTGATGATTCCCGATCTGCCGGCGCCGCATTATTTTTTTTCTCTGATGTCGCTCATTGGCGCCACTGGTTCCAAGGCATTTGATATGAACTACCGTATGGGCGACAGCCCCCGGCGTACCGCTACCGCAGTGTGTGGCACCGCTGCCACTCACCCCGATCATTTTGGTGCCTATCCGTTTGGTGATGCCCAGCAGGGGGGATTTCAAGCTGGGTCGGGGCTACTCCAGTTCGGGAAAGATATAGTGCTCAGGGGAGACTATCCTCATTATCATCTGACAGCTCATATCAAAGAATATAAAATAACCATCGAACTGGCAAATACCGACAAGGTTGGTTGGTTCATGAAAAATCCTCTTTATGAACATATCAGCCTGCTGACCAAGTACTCGCTGGTTATCGAAGGCCCCGAAGGTGCCGAGAAAGCCAATGGCATTTGCGCCTTTGAATATGGCGCCTGTGTCAGTCCCTATGTATTGCGAGATAAACCTCTGCCCTGGGTATTAAAGCTGCCGCTGGATTTCTTTTTTTACAATATCATTAACATCGACAGCGATACCCAACTGCTGCTAAGCTATTGTACCGCCATGGGCTTCTCTGGTAACCGGGGGCTGATGGTGCGTGGTCTCAATCGTTACACAAAAACCTGCCGGAACCTCGATCTTGAGATTTTGGAATACCATCCCCAGGTCAAGGTGTCTCCTGACGGCATTGAAATGAAAGTACCGAAACGTTGGGTCTGGCTGGCTCACGAAAACCATGAGATAATTCTAAAACTTACTATGGTGCAGGATACTCCTTTTACGTATGGTCTGGGTAATGGCTATGTAGGTGGCTGCTCTTATCTGGGAACTTTTGAAAATAGAAATATATCGGGACGCGGGTATGTTGAATTTATTGACGTTACATCCACTTATCCAGCGCTTTAATTATTTGTGAGACTTAAATTTTGGAAGAAATCCTTTTTGTGAATTATACTTCTTATATGGAAGGTGAACAATGACCGCTTATGCTGACCATGACGGAATAAGATTGCCTGACGGGCGCCTTGTCTATCCGGGCTTGCATAACAGTTTTGCTGAAGAGCAGCAGCAGCCTTGGTGGGAACGTCGGATGTTCCTGCTGGTATTGCTGTTGTGTAGTGTCTTTTGGCTGCTCTTAACTGTGCGGGTCGAATGGGACTCTGAGGCGGAAGACATTATCTTTTCAAGTAATGTATTTGATTTTGGGGATATCCGTTTTAAGCCGCCGCGCCGGGCGACGCCGGTTATCGAGATTGATGAAGTTTTCGGCAACCAATATGTTAAAAAAGAAGATTTGAAAAACCCGTTAGAAGAATTGCCGCGCCGCGCCTTACCGGGCGATGCTGCTGCAGAAGGCGAGGGTGACGATTACGGTGACGCAGAAGATTTTGCTTTCATGGGTTCGGGTGTGCGTCCGCCGCGTTTGCTTTCACAGCTCAAGGAGTATTACCCGCCAGAAGCGCGTTCTTTGGGTGTAACTGCCGAATTATACCTTGAAATTATTATCGACCAGAACGGTACCGTGCGCCAGGTGACCAGTTATCCCGACAGTGTGCGCCTTAATCGTTCGCTGGCGCCAGCATTGGAAGCGAAACTCAAAAAAGAATTTCAGGCAGCGGCGCGCAAAACTCTGTTAGGGGCAAAATATACCCCGGTAGTGCGCGACGGCAAAGCTATTGCGGTACGCATGGGTATCCCTTTTCAGTTTCGCATCAGTGGCTAAAGAAAATTCTCAACGCTTGGCATCTGTCCAGATTGCATCATAGACGCGCAGGGTCTCGCCTAATTCTTCAAAAAAGTCGCTTTTCTGTATTTCGCTATCGGGGGGATAGATTGCCGTATTAGACAGCATTTCTTTGGGAAGTAGTTTTTTTGCTTCGCGGTTGGGCGTCATGTAGGGATAGGCGAGCGCGATATCCCGGCCAATGTCGGGGCGTAAAATAAAATCGACGAATTCTAAAGCGTTGCCGGGGTTTTCGGCGCCTTTCAGTAAAACAAAACTGTCGAGCCACAGGTACATCCCCTCTTCGGGAATTACCGCTCTGAGGCTTAAGCGCTCTTTCATGGCCAAAGCAGCTTCCGCGGCCCAAACGAAACCGGCTTTTACCTCGCCGTCAATCAGTAGCTTCTTGGGGCTGTCGCTGTCAAACTTCTTGATATTGGGCACCAGCGCCTTAAATGCTGTTCCAACTTCTTTTAAGCGGGACACATCTTTTTCGTTCCAGCTATAGCCCAGGCTGCGGGAAACCATCCCCAATGTTGCTCTGATGTCATCGAGCACCACGATATTATTGCGCAGGTCAGCACGCCACAAATCACGGTAACTTTTCATTGGTGGGGTTTTTGCCGAATCATAGACTAAGACGCCATGCCCCGCCATAAAAGGAATGGTGTATTGGTTGCCCGGGTCAAACCCTCGGTTCAAAAATTCCGGCGCCAGGTTGCCAAAATTTTTCAGCGCCTCTTTGGGAAAAGGATCGATAGCATCTTCGGATAGCAGTATTCCGATAAAGTATTCCGAGGGAACCGCAAGATCAAATACGCTGCCGCCAGCCTGAATTTTAGCCAGCATTTCTTCATTTGAGGTATAGTTGGCTACATTGACGCGAATGCCGCTTTCTGTCTCAAACCGCCGGATTACACTCTCTGGAATGTATTCACTCCAGATAAATAAATTGAGTTCGTTTTTCTTGGGACTGCAAAAATGTACCCCCACAACCATAAGCGCAATAGTCATATAAGAAAGCCGCAAGCGCATGAACTTTAGTTAGAAATAGGGCTGCCGCTGTCAAGTATAGGCTTGTCCCGCTGGTGCGGCCTGGGAAACTGACAATAGCTGATGCGCACCCTCATTACCCTGAACATCGTATTGTTTCTGTTGGGTTGCAGCTACCGACGAGGCGAATTAATCCCCCAGATCGATGGCTTGTACGGCTATCATATTCCCGTTTTCGCGCTTTTCCTTTTTCTCTCTTATCTTGCGGCAAATTATTTTCTGCAACGGGCTGTCCGCCAAGAAAACTGGCCTGCTCATAGTGCGGAAACATTTCTTTTGATAGCCGTGGCAGGCGGTATCGTGGGAGCTAAACTTTTTTTTATTCTCGAAAGTTATGAAGACTGGTGGGGCAAACCCGGTTTCTGGCAAAACGTCCGTTCTCCCGGTGGCATGACCTGGTATGGCGGTTTTCTGTTGGCCGCCGCCGGTATTCTTCTTGCGGCCCGCTGGTTTAAGATTAGACTTGGGTCACTGGCCGATAATCTGGTGCCGGCAGTAGCCATCGGTTATGCCATCGGGCGCTTGGGCTGTGCGCTGTCAGGAGACGGTTGCTATGGCATCCCCTGCCCCGATGTTGTGCCGGCACCATTCTGTATGTCTTTTCCCAATGGCGTGGCCGACTGGAGCGAGATGATAAGGCGGTATGGAAATCCATACCTGAAGGTCTATAACACCCCACTTTTCGAGTCGCTGTTTGCTCTCGGCAGTGGGGCAACCATTTGGTTCAGGTACCGCCGCAACCGGGGGGATGGTTCTCTCATGTTACGCTTTATTCTGGCGCATGCGTGCTTTCGTTTCTTTATTGAGTTTCTGCGCCTGAACCCCCGGAATGTTTTTGGAATCAGCCAGGCGCAGTTCATCTCGCTGTTACTGGCAGTTACATCCACCCTGCTGCTTTTTTGGCTCAAGCGCCGCAGCAACGGGGGAGGGCAGTAGGGGAGGGTTTGAGGTTGTGATTCTTGCGCATACAAGAGCCGGGGTGTTACCCCCTTACGGGTTTTTAGTGCCTCAAAAATTTACGTTATGTCGCTTGGGGGATGGTTTTCTTGGTAGGGAATTCCCTACCATAGTTCTTAGAATTCCTGAACAAGGGCAGAGCTGGGGG
>CALHRC010000163.1 GCA_938038265.1 uncultured bacterium | reverse complement strand
GCAGGCCATAAATTTAGGCCCGAGTGCCGAAGCGTATAAGGAGCTGGGCAATTATTATTTGCTAAGTGAAGATAATCTAGATGAAGCTGAAGCAAATTACCTTGCT
This sequence comes from uncultured bacterium, assembly GCA_938038265.1. Taxonomy (GTDB): domain Bacteria; phylum Spirochaetota; class Leptospiria; order Turneriellales; family Turneriellaceae; genus CALHRC01. Next base: position 11,007 of record CALHRC010000163.1, on the reverse strand, counting down.
TCGCTTAAGCTTGATCCCTCTTACATAAACTCGATCCACAACCTGGGTTTAGTACAAATCAAGCGTTATGAAAACAGCCAGGATGAAAAAGGCAGGGGGGATGTACGGTATCTCGACCATGCCAAAGGCTGGCTTGATAAGGCCCTGTCCTTGAATCCGAATTTTGCCTTGAGCCATCAGGAATATGCCAAATATTATTTTTATCTCAAGAAATATGACCAGGCGTTAGCTTCAGGGCAGCGGGCCATCCGACTTGACCCGCGTGCGGTCAGGGCATATATTATTTTGGGACAAATCTATCTTAAAGGTAAAAAAGATATTAAATCGGCTATGGTTCAGTTTGAGCAGGCTTATGCCTTTGACAGAAACAGCCCTGAGGCGCTATATTACCTGTATGTCGTGCATAGCAAAGCCGGTAATAGAGAAAAAGCCGATTACTACTACAGTCAGTATATTTTATTGTTGAAAAATCAGAACCTCAGTGACGCCGAGATCAAGCAAGCTGAAGAACAGTTGCAGAAAAACATTAAGTACTAACCAGGGTGGTCAACTTGAGACAGTGGTTTTTCCGATAATACCTTATGGGCTTGCGCGAGCGCAGTAAGCAAATTGCGTTAGGAGCGGCGGCAGAGAAGCCAGCCATACCTGAAGATAGGCTGCAGCACAGGAGCCTGCGCGAACGGGCTCAGGACATCCTGCGCCGCGCAACCGGCATTTTCACGAACGACGATTCCGCTCCGGAAACCAAGATAGAGCGACCTTCGCTGCGCGAACGGGCATTGGCTTTTTTGCGGGGTGAAGCGAAACCTGTTTCTGTTGGTACCACCAAAGAAAGCAAGCCCCACAAGGGATTGTTAGCAAGGGCGAAAGAGTTGCTTGGGTTAGTCACAGCTGGCGAAGACGGGAGTGAAGAAAAAAAAAATCCCGAAGTCCCACTGGACTCCTCGAGCGAGCCAAGCGACATAGAACTGGCTGCGGCTCCTGAACCAGGTGAGGAGCCTTTAGAGCATATTATAGGTGAAGAGGAGGAGGTTGCTCCTGAGCCTGTCGATCCTGCTTTAGCCGAAAAAGTTGGTGATTTTTTTGACAAGCTTGCCTCGGCCATAAAAAACCTGGATTATACGCTGCGCGATCGCCTCGATGAGCAGCCCGCAAAACAAGAAAAAGAAGAAGAAAAGAAAGAGGCCCAGCCGGTTTCCAGTTTTTTTGATGATGAAGAAAGCGCGCGGCCCCAACTGCGCCAGCGGGCGTTGCGTCCAGTAAAGCCCGGTTTTTTCCGGGAAGAAGTTTATCTTGAGGAATTTGGCGCCAGGGCTGAAGAGATCCCCCCCGAGCCGCAGCTTATCATACCAAGCAGACTGCCTTTTGAGCGGCGCGATCCCTATGAACCATCCTCATTGCAACTGACTTACCGCATGAGTGAGATTATTCCGCCGGGTAGTCCTTATGAATTTCATGCTCGCGCATTGCGCAATGCCGAACATTATTTGGAACAGGGGCAATTTCGTGACGCAATTCATGTCTTAGAAAGAACAGCTGCACGTATTACAGATAAAAACATCCACCATAAGATTTTGCGTAATATCCAAGATATTGAAGATTATCTTAAGAAAGAAGAAGAGCGGGTGCGCAGCCTGCCGGTATTGCCGCAATACCCCCCACAATGGTTTCAGCCGCCGGAAAAAATTGACCAGCGGATTGAGCAGGCGCAATTCGCGATTGAAAATGCCGGTATGCAGGCAGCGACGATCCAGATTGTCAGCCAAGCTCCCGTGGAAACAGTTGGTGCGGTGGGTAGCCTTGGAACCGGTGCCGGTGGGATGCCAGTTGCCCTTAGCGCCGACGCACCCGGCGAAGTGCTTCCTGTAACGACTGTTAGCGGTGATGAGAGCGCCCAGGTTCCCGGAGGAGCAGCGGTTGCCGCACCCCCGATGGCTGCTGGTATGCCGGAGGAAGTTGGTGTTGGGTTAGCGGATCAGCCACTGCAGACAGAATCTGAAGACAGGCCTGTTGAACCGAGGATGGCACCTCTGTCGGATGAAGAAAAAGGACAGGGAGTTCTCGACCAGCCGGCGGTGCCCCCGTTAGCTATGGCGGGTGAGAATCTTGAAGAAGAAATGGAACCGCCGAAAGAAGATAAAAAAGAAAAAGAAGAGAAAGGGCCGGTTCAGGAAATTCGCGGCGTACTGGAACTAAAACCGCCAGATGAAGAAGATACGCCGTTTTTGACATTGACTTATGATTTTTATAAAATCCCTCACCAGTTTGCCTTGTCGCATGATCACCAGATTTTCGAATATGCTTACTATAAATATAAACCGATGTTAGTCAAAGCGCAAAAATATATCAGGCGTAAGCAGATTACCAAAGCGCTCAACTATTACCGGGTGATCCGTGAGCAGCAGATTCCCGGTGAATTTCGTCGGATGATTGACCGCAACATTAAAGACATCACCGAGTACTTGCAAAAGTATCTTATGGCCCGGCAATGATGGTACTTGGCGCAGTTCTCAGTGGATTTCTGTTTGCTTCGATGATTTCCTTTGCCGATTCCCTAACGTTACGGGTACTGCATATCTGGTTTTCACGGGAACGTAAAAAAATTTTTAATAAATGGCAGACATTGTTTGCGGGTCGCTCGCGGTGTGATGTCTGCCGATATCCAATAAGACCTCTGCATATAATCCCGATCTTTGGTTTTTTTCTTGCTGGAGGCAAGTGCTCTAATTGCGCAACACCGATACCGCTGAGACATCCCATACTTGAAATAATTTTTTTCTTCTATGGTGGCATTTTATTTTTGCTGGTGCCGCCAACGGAAGTTGTTGCAGTTGCCTGTGCCTTGCCGGCCCTTGCCGTTCTTGCTGTGATAGACTTTCGTTATTATCTGATTCCTGATGCTACGCTTGCCTGGTTATTGGTTCTTGCCTTAGTTGAAATGTTTCTCTTGCGGGGGGATGTATTTGCCTTAGAGCGCGGCCGCTTACTGCAGCCAATTGCTTTACTAGATTTAACGGTGCCGGTTTCTTGGTTTTTAGTCTTTCATTTAATTCGAATTCTTTCGGGTGGTCGGCTTGGTTTTGCCGATGCTACGCTTGTGCTGGCCCTGGGTATTGGTCTGGGGCATCGGGCCGCTTTGCTGTTGCCAACCTTGGCGGCCTTATTGGCCATCATGGTACATGGGTTCCGGCGCCTGCAGGCGGAGAAAAGTATGTTTGGTTCGGGCAAGATTGCTTTTGGCCCTTATCTGGCGGTAGCTGCGTTGCTGTTGCGGTTGTGGCCGTGATATTATCGGGCTTGTTCTAAGTTTTGCAGAAAGCGTAAATAAAACTGCCGCTGGGCTTCGTTAAGACTGTCATCGTACACGGGCATTTTGCGTGCGGGTATTTTTTCTTTATCGGGGGGTAATAGTGGCGCTTCAATGCGGTATTCCCGCGCTCTCTCGGCTTCGCGTTCCGGTTTTTTTTCATCTCTCTGTTTGGTGCTCTTGTTGGCGGAAAGAAATTTTTCTTTTAGTTGGTCGGTTTTTTCAATCTGGCGCTGCAGATCTTTTGCTTGACGAACTTCCTTCAATTCTTCGCTGTTTTGTTTTAACTCATTTACGAGTTCTTGCATGGCTATGGCCTGGTCTTTCCCCAGCAGTTTTTTCTGGTTGAGGGCCTGTCCTAAGCGTCTCGCTAGATCTTCTTGTCGGGCTGCGAGAGATTCCAGGTAGGCCTGCTCGCCCGGTGACAGAGAGCCATCCTTGTTACTTTGTCCATCCCCCAGCTTTTGCAGCTCTTCCCGTAATGCCTGTTGTTCGCCGGCACCTTCGGAGAGTTGTTCGCCGGCGCCGGCACCCGCCGTGGTGGCAGCCTGCATTTTCATCTTTTCCATTTCTTTCATTAATTCAAGGCTGAAGCGATTGAGCCGCCAGCGCAGATGACTTGCGCGATCAAGAAACAGAGATTGTTGCCCCTTTTCAACTGTTTGCAAGAGCTGGTCAAATACAGCGTCAGTCTCGGCAGCATTTTTCGATAATTCAGGTGCTAACATTGAGGTGCTGCCGAGGTCTGCTGATAAGGAAGCCAGCTCTGCTCGAAAAGACGTTCGTAAGGCAGCGGCATCTTGGCCCAACCGCCTGATTTTTTCAGCCGCTTCAGGTCCGCGCATTTCGCCTATTTGAGAGCGTCGCATCTCCCAGACTTCCGCGACAGAATTTACCCGCAGTGCAGCTATTTTCAGTCGGGCCGATATTCGATCATATTCGGCGGCGCCAAGGCGACTGCGCTCTTGCCTGATCTCATCTCGCCAGTCAGCTAAAGCCGAGCGCATGTCTTTTAGCGCGTTGATTTTGCCAGCAGTCTCTGGCGACTGCGCATAGTTCCGGCGGGCCTTATCGTGGCGTTTTTCAGCTTCGCTTGGCATTGCCGCCCTGGGAGATTTTTGCGCCTCTGCTTTTAAAGAATCGACCCGCTGGTAATGAGACTGTATATCCTGCTGTGTTTTGGTTGCGTTATCATTTTCTAGATGTTCGCGGCTGAGACGATTAAGCTCTTGTATTTCCCGACTAATCTTTTGTTCTAATTCCCGTAATTTTTTTAATTCGAGCATTATTTTCAGGTCCTGGATGGATTTTTCCAGACCTGCAAGGTATTCTTCCCGGGAAATTTTTTTCATTTCAGTAGTTGCTTGTTCAAAATCGGTCGGAAAGTTTTGCAGTAGTTGCTGCAGTTCTTTTTCTCGCTGGGCAATATTTTCTTCGAGCAGTTTCTGTGACAGGCGCAGTGCTTCTTCTTTTCGTGCCGACTCTTCGGGCGATGCCTGGCGCGAACTTTGCTTTTCAATAGAATCTTGCAGCTTATCAATTGCCTGCTGTAGTTGGTTGCGTTCGGCAGCCCAGTGTTTCAATTCCTGCAAGACATCCTCACCATTTCGTGCCCGGCGCGCTAACTCCATGAGTGTTTTTTCTGAATCACGGTATAGTTTTGCTATCTCACTCATTCTTTCCATTAGGTTAGTCATCTGTTCGGTTTCAAAAAAAGCTGCCTGGTCTTCATCAACAGCAATGCGAATTTCTATGGTCTGGCTAACTGCAGTTTGTCCCGGCGAAGGCTGCTGTTCCCAGGGAAATTTACCCGGGATCAAGGAATTATCCCGCACGGCAACCTGTAGAAAAAATCTGTTGCCGGTCATTTGTGTGAGATCCACTGAAGCACTTCCCTGTCCAAAGATCCTTCCCTCTTTAACCTGCAGGTTGGGTTTCAGGCGGTGTGCAACGACTTGGTTCCGTGTGTCGCGCACAACGACACTGGCCTCTCTGAAGCCCAGGTCGTCTTCAATGGAATAATGAAAAGTAATCTTTCCTTTTGCTGGCAGGCGCAGTTCGCGCAATTCTGGTTGTGGCAGGTAGATATGCGCTAATGGCAGCGCATCGTCGGCAGTCTGAAATGAATATACCGGCGAGAGCAGTTCGGAATTATTTGTGTCATCACGTAAGCGATAAGAAATTTCCAATTGCGTCGGCGAAGCAAAAACAAACCGGTGGCTGGCAATACCTGCGACGCTAACTAGCATAACATTGCCGTACCAGACGCGGTTAGAGGGCGTATGCCTTATCTCTGCGGTAACTTGTGAACCGTAAGGTAATTTGATGGTATAATCTTCGCTGCTCCAAGGTTGCTGCCCGGTAAATGAAGGCGGCTTTATATGAAAGCGAATCGATTTGAACGACCCCGGCTCTACCGTGTCATATAGCAGAGGTTCAGAGTAGAGCTTCTCAATGCCCCTGCGAAATGCCAGACGAACTTTTAGCGGCTGCGACAAGGCGCTGGTACGCAGCATGGGGGGGGATGTATCCACCCGTTGCCAATCTTGATCTGTTGTTTCAAACTCAAAACCGACAAAAGTATATTGCTCGTGAATTTCACTGACGATGATTTCCAGCGGTTGCGCGAAAAAGTATTTTCCCGGCGGCGGTGTCAGGCTATAGTAACTTGCCGGTACGGTTGTCTGTGTGGTACGCAGGGCGCGGAATGGTGAAATCAGAAATACAGCGCATAACATAAGCGCCAGCGCTGTCAAAACCCAGATCATGTAATCACCCGGGGATAGCATCTCCCGCCGCAGAGACCCTCGGGGCAGGCTGTCGATTCCCCGGTCATGTTCACGGAAAAATTGCTGCCGTTCAACCAGGCTCCATGGTTGGCTGGTAATTAGCCGACCAGCGCTGACGTCTTCAATTTCTTCAGGGGGGTATTTCAGCCAGTCGGGAAATTTCGTAAAAAATTTTCTCAGGTAACGATTTGTTTTCTGCCGCAGCTGGACCGTCTGGTAAGCTGACCATGAGAGCAGGCTTAGTACCGATATCCCCACTAAAATAAAACGTACTGCTGGAGAAATAACCCAAAGAGCATCGGCTAACGAGAGCAGGGCGAGAAACATCAGCAGCAGTGCGACTGCCAGTACAACATACCTGGTCATCAGCCAAAACCTTATTTGGCGGGAGGCTTTCAGCGACGCTGCCGCCTCTCTACTGCTGAAAATGAAATTCCACACAATACCTTAACCGGGTAAAATGCTAAACGAGTCAACAGTAAAAATAAAACTGGCCTATGGAGCTATCCCTTACGGCGGCAACTGTGCCGGGCAATTATGCTTATACCTATATTAGCGCTCCCCTTCTGGTGCTGTTCTACCGCTGGGAAATATTTGTTCTTACGGCTGTGCTGCTCAATTACTCTCGCGGAATTAAACGACCCGCGATATTTTGGTTGCTGCTTTTTCCTACGGGTTTTTTAGCCGGCAATTTTACGCGTATTTTGTGGTTTGGCCAGCTATCTTCAGTTTACCTTTTGGCATGCGGGTTATTTTGTATGCGCTCTAAAATGTCAGGGGGGGATGTCTGCTTCCCCGACAGCTACACTGCTTGGGGTGGTTTTCTCTCCGGTCTGGCCATTGGTCTGGGATATTACGGCGATTTAACGGTGTCTGTAAACCTGCTCTCACTGCCGTTTCATGTTATTGCCGCCTTACTGCCCGCTACCCTGGCAATAGTGCCCGCCCTCGTTTTGGCGTACACAGCCGGCCAGCTGAAGAATTTATTGCATAACAAGCTGCCCATTTTTGCCCTGTTGTCTGGGGGGGCTGAATTGCTGCGTTCCTTTTGGGAATAAAAAAGTGGACGCCACCGCGACTTTTATTATATTATAAGTAAATAGATATGTTGTGATTTAAGTGCCTGTGGGTTCGTTCAGAAAATATTTGACAAAGAGTTAATATAACGATATAGAGGGTTATCTCGCTCGGGTACTAAATTGCTTGACACGATATAGCAGCAATGAATAGTAGCTATCAACTTTCGGGAGGAAATGATGCCAGCAAGACGTAAACTTGACCCCAAAGAGACAATAGAGCACCTGAAAAAAATCTACCAGATTTATTTGCAAGAAGGCAGAGATCCGAAACGTTTTACGATCCGTCACTACAATCGAATCAATGAAGATCCTCATTATTATATCGACGTATATGTCAAGAAAATGGGTGGTTGGAATGTAAGCCTGCAAAAAGCCGGTATTCCCCTTGGTTTTCGTCAGTATAAAGAGTTCAGTAAAGAAGAGATTGCCCAGTATGTAAAAAAAGTTTATAAGATTTTTCTCTCTGAAACGAAAAAAGACGCTCGCTATAAAAACCAGGACAAGACTTTCCGCATGAAAGATTTTATCACCTATAATGCAAAGGCCGGCAATCGCTTTTCTCTCGCAGTGGTTCTCAAACGTTTTGGCTCCTGGAGTAATCTCATGCGTGAGCTGAACATCCCCATTGGGCGCAGCCGCGGCTTGAGTCATGAGCAGATTGTTGATCATGTTTTGAAGGTGTATGATCGCTATCTGAAAAAAGAAGGGGACCAGCGTATCTTCTCGAAAGAAATGTATGATAAGTATAACTTTATCGATGATGTTTATATCTCTTCAAAACTTGTTGAGCGTCGTTTCGGTACCTGGCTTGCTGCGAAACGCAAAATGAAAATCCGCTGATAGTTTTTAGCTATAGTTTTTAGCTAAGGATAACAGTTTCGGCTAAGCCCCTGTCTCGAGGGGCTTTTTTATGCCTTACAGTCTGTAACTAAGACCGATGGCAATCCGCAGTTGGGTATTCCAGATAATCGCGTTAGTGAAGTTCTGCAAGTTCGATTCCTCTGCGGGTTCGACAGGTATGAGGTAACTTTTATTGTATTTTAATTTGAAACTTTTGGGGGTGCCATTTTCTCTGTAATAGCCTTCAAGCTCATCGAGCCTCTGGGTTTGCAAGGCAAATTCAGCAAACAATCCTGCTTTGCCAAAGGAAGTAAATACATAGCCTACTGCTGCCTCAAACAGGGGCCCCCGGATTCGGTCGAGTACTGCCTCTGTGTTAGCTATCGAGCTGCGGTGTTGTAAGTTCATGGTACCCAGCACCAGGCCGGCAGTGCCCGAAAAATAAAGCTGTTTTTCATTGCCTTGGGGGTAGTAGCGGTAGTGCACTAACGGAGCATAACCCGAGAGGGTGAGATCCCAGGAATGTTGTGCGTTGTTGACAGTGTAGCGCTGCGAGACTTTTCCTGGCGTTGCGAACCAGTGAATGCCCAGACCAAAAAAATGGCGGTAAAATGGACTGACGAGAAATAAGAGCTGTGTACCTGTCAGGTCACGCATGGTTTCCAGTCTGTCGTGTACCGCTGGTGCAAAATCTGCGCTGCTGGCTCTTATATTTGGCCAGCGTCTGTCAAAGGTATCAACAAAGCGCTTGCCTAAGCCCAGAGATAGTGCCGTTTCAAACTCAAGGGCTCCCAAAGCAAAACTGTTGAGTAGAACAAGAAGGATGATGGTTTTGCGGCCCACAGTTTTCATGTGTCTTGAAATTGTAGGTTATATAGCTGGCGGTACAAGCCTTTTTTTGCCAGTAATTGTCTGTGGGTGCCGCGTTCTACAATGCGCCCTTTTTCCAGTACCAGAATCTGGTCGGCTTTATATACAGTTGAAAGCCGATGGGCTATAACGAAGGTGGTGCGGTTTTTCATGAGTTTCTCCAAAGCTTTTTGTACTAAACGTTCAGAGTTAGTATCCAGAGCGCTGGTCGCTTCATCGAGAATAAGTATTTCTGGATCTTTCAGTAGGGCCCGAGCTATCGACAGGCGCTGGCGTTGCCCGCCTGAGAGCATCAACCCGCGTTCACCAATCTGGGTATCATACCCTGCGGGCAGTTTGCTGATAAATTCATCGGCATAAGCCATTGCAGCAGCCTGTTTAATTTTTTCTATGGGGATGTCTTCCCGGCCATAGGCAATATTGTCCCGGATGGTGCCGTTAAAGAGAAAAATATCCTGCGTGACCACACCAATCTTTTGCCGTAGATCGTCGATTTTTATATCTTTAATATTGATCCCGTCAATAAAAATAGCTCCCTGTATCGGGTCATAAAAGCGCGGGATCAAATCTACCAGGGTGGATTTACCTGCGCCTGAGTGACCCACGAGGGCAATGGTCGAACCAACTGGCGCTGAAAAGCTGATATTTTTCAACACGTCTTTATTGGTCTGTGGATAGCGAAAGCTGACTTTCTTAAATTCAATTTTATCTTTTAATTTTCCTAACGCAACAGGATTTTGGGGATCAATAACTTCGGGCGGCATGTCCATGATTTCAAAAATACGGTTGCCTGCCGAGCCTGCCCGCTGTATGGTATTGAACCAGGTGGCCATTTGTTTGATGGGGCTCATTAAAATGATCAGCGTGAACAGAAACAGAAAAAAACTGCCCGAGCTGAACTCTCCGGAAACAATCTTCATCCCACCATAGATAACCAGCCCAATTACTATGAAAGAGGTGGTAAATTCGACAAGGGAAGGCCCCAGAGAATGATTAAAACGATAGCGGAATGTTTCACGGTATAGGGAATGGTTGATGGCCTCGAAGCGTTTGGCTTCATAGGGCTCCATACCAAAAGCACGGATTACCCTGATGCCCGAAATGACTTCCTGCAGGTGGCCGTTGAGATCCCCCAGTCGCTGTTGTTCGTTGGTGGTAATGCTTTTGATTTTGCGCGCGAAATAATTGACCGGCAATAATAACAGCGGCACCCCAATCATGGTGATAAAAAGTAACTTGGTGCTGATCATAGCGAGGATTGCCACATGAGTGACTATAATGAAAAAGTTATTGATCGAGACACGAAAATTTTCTGAAATTGAATCTGATATTAGCGTGACATCATTGATGATGCGGCTCATTAGAATACCAGTCTTTTCTCTGACAAACAGAGAGACTGGCAATCTGACCATCTTAGTGTATAGTTCCCGGCGGATATCTCTGACGGCCATCAGGCCGGTTGAGGCGATAAAATAGACCGTGCCCATATAGGCAATGAGCTTGAGTAGGTATATCGGTATGGTAAGTAAAGCCACCGCCACTAAAACATCGAGTGCACGATATTGAATGAGTCTCTCGTTGATGTTCAAGCGAAAGCTGAGATACTTTGCCTTAAGGTCTGTAAACAGATCATCTTTTTCCGGGGGAACGGCAGCCACACGGGCAGCCTCCTTAAGCCAAAGCTGTTCATTTTTATAAATAGATGAAGCGGAAAAAAGTTTTTCTAGGCGGGGGCATGCCCCGCGAGCGCAGAGAAACTCTACTTCAGCTTGATTTAGTTTAATTTGGAATGGGCGCTCGCCGCCGGTTTCGACAACATCGAAGATAGGCTTTAAAGCCGTCAGGCTCACCCCGTTGAACACCGAGACAAAAAAACTGCAAAAAATTCCAAAGATAAAACGCTTCTTATATTTTTTCAGATAACCCAAAATGCGGAGGTAACTTTTCATTTTAATTCAGGCTCCTGCCAAAGTAAGACTTTCAAAAAAAACAGCTTGTGGGCCATGATAGGCGGCTCTCTGTTCTGTTTCCCTACTGAAGCGCGCCCGCAGCAGGCCGTGTCTTAGGTCGCCCGATACCGAGCCACCGCGTAGGGGGATTTTCTGGCCCCGCCGGTGCAGGT
>CALHRC010000162.1 GCA_938038265.1 uncultured bacterium | reverse complement strand
TGAAAAATGCGATGTTACGATTGGTTATGTTCACCGTTGCTTTGAGAAGCTCGGCGAGCACTATGGCTACAACCAGTTTCTGGTCTGTACTGACCGTATGAACTATATCTCTACCCCGATGAACAACATTGGTTGGATTCTTGCAGTTGAGAGTATGCTCGCCCTTGAGGTGCCGCCCAAGGTAACTGTGGTGCGCATGATCATCTCTGAGCTCTCCCGCATTATTGACCACATTATATCTATGGGCATTCTCGGCGTTGACCTCGGGGCCTTTGCTTCTTTTTTATATATGTTCCATAAACGCGAAGAGGTTTACCAGATTCTGGAAAAAATGACGGGTGCACGCCTGACCAACACATTCTGTCGGGTGGGTGGTCTTGAACACGATATCTATCCTGAATTTCAGCAGGATGTAAAAAAGTTTATTAAGTCATTCCCTAAGGTACTAAAGGAAACCGATAAGCTTTTAACTAAGTCCCGCATCTTTTATGACCGTACCAAAGGTATTGGTAAAATTTCTGGTGAGCGGGCGCTAGAGTATGGTTATACCGGCCCCAACCTGCGGGCAGCGGGGGTAGCTTTTGATGTACGCGTCGATAACCCCTATATGTTCTATGACCAGGTGGATTTTGATATCCCCGTCGGTGATGACGGTTCTGTCTATGACCGTTACCTTGTGCGTATCGAAGAGATGCGCCAGTCGCTGCGCATTCTTGAGCAACTGGTAGATAATATTCCAGAGGGGCCCCACCATGCCGATGTGCCACATATTTATTTGCCTAAAAAAGACAAAGTCTATACCTCAATGGAAGATCTCATCTATCATTTCAAGATCATCATGCACGGTATTGAGGTGCCGCCGGGCGAACACTATTTCTCAACAGAAAGTGCCAACGGCGAATTAGGTTTTACGATTGTTTCGCGTGGCCAAAAGAGCCCGTGGCGGGTACATGTGCGTCGTCCTTGTTTTTGGTATTACCAGAGCTTTCCTGAGCTGGTTACCGGTGGATTGCTGGCTGATGCCATTGCCAATATGAGCTCGCTAAATGTGATTGCTGGCGAGCTGGACTGCTGATTTACTGAGGAACCCATGAGTACAGAAAAAACATACCAGTTTTCCCCGCATGCTGAAGCTCGCTTTAAGGAGCTTGAGACTAAGTTCCCGCAGCGCAGCTCTTTAGTAATATGGGCCCTGCACCTCGTGCAGGAAGATGTTGGTTACATCCCCCGTGATGCGGTGGACTATGTAGCGCAGCGTGTCGGGGTGGCACCTTCATGGGTGGCAGGCGTGGTCAGTTTTTACAGCATGTTCCATGAGGAGCCAATAGGCAAGTACAATTTAAACATTTGTTACAATGCTTCTTGTTACCTCATGGGCAGCGATAAGCTCGAAGAGTGTGTCACTCGCAAACTAGGCATCAAACCCGGCGAAACGACACCTGATGGCCTTTTTACTTACACGCGCCAAGCGGAATGTCTGGCAGCCTGCGGTAAGGCCCCCGCGATCCAAGTGAATGAAGAGTATTATGAAGACCTCACACCAGAAAAACTCGAAGCGCTCATCGATGAGTTAAAGAAGAAAGGCTGATACAATAAGAAAAAAGGAAGGATTATGGCAGCACCCCACGAAGTACGCGTCATTTTACAGGATTTTGGCAAGCCCGATTCGCATACCATCGGCGTCTATGAGGCCGGCGGCGGCTATAAGGCCCTTAAGAAAATTCTTGTTGAAGAGAAAGACAAGTGGACTCCCGATGCCATCATTGAAGAGGTTAAAAAATCGAACTTGAGAGGTCGTGGCGGTGCCGGATTTCCCACAGGACTCAAATGGTCTTTTCTGCCCAAGGGAAATGATAAGCCCAAATATGTGGTCTGTAACGCTGACGAAAGTGAACCGGGCACCTTCAAAGATCGCTATCTATTAGAAGAGCTGCCCCATGGCATGATTGAGGGAATGATTATTGCAGGTCTGGCCTTAAACAGCAACCACGGTTTTATTTATCTGCGCGGTGAATTTTATCTGGGCTGGCAGCGGGTGGAAGCCGCCATCAAAGAAGCCTATGCCAAAGGTTATTTGGGCGAAAATATCCTGGGTTCTGGTAAGACTTTTCACTTGGCTACATTCCGCGGGGCTGGTGCCTATATCTGTGGTGAAGAAACTGCCCTGCTGGAAAGTCTGGAAGGCAAGCGTGGCCATCCCCGCCTGAAACCGCCCTTTCCGGCAGTAAAAGGTCTATATGGCTGCCCGACTACCGTAAATAACGTAGAAACCTTTGCCGCCGTGCCGCATATAATTCTAAAGGGCGGCGACTGGTATGCCAAGTTGGGGGTGGGCGATCCTAAATCGGGGGGTACCAAGCTGTTTTCGGTATCTGGCCATGTGAAAAATCCCGGCGTCTATGAAGTACCTCTGGGGCTGCCTCTTAAAAAACTGATCTATGAAACCTGTGGCGGTTTGCGTGAGGGGCGCAAACTCAAGGCTGTCGTGCCCGGTGGCAGCTCCACACCTATTTTGACGGCTGATGAGGCAGAGAATGCTACCCTTGACTATGAGGGGATGGCGAAACTGGGCACCATGCTGGGCTCCGGTGGTCTTATTGTGCTCGATGACAGCACGGATATCGTTGAATTCACGTACCGGATAGCTTATTTCTATGCTCATGAGTCCTGTGGGCAGTGCACGCCCTGCCGCGAGGGTTCGCGCTGGGTGCAGGATGTATTGGCCCGGGTACGGGCGCATGACGCACAGAGTGAGGATGTCGATACTTTGCTCAGCTTTACGGAAAATATGGGCAATGGTACCACCATCTGTCCATTTGCCGATGCGGTAGTCATGGGTGTGACGCCGATTGTGAAGAAATTTCGGCCGGAATTTGAGGCCTATCTGCAACGAACGGAAGCTGTGCCTTCTGGAACATAAAGGGGATATGCAATGCAATTAGCCTGGTACCAAACCGAACTTTTTTGGACCATTGTCAAGATTCTGGTCACCTTTTTTATTTTAATTACCGGCGCTGCTTATTACACTCTAATGGAGCGCAAGTGGGCCGGCTATTTTCAGGATCGCTTTGGGCCCAATCGTGCCGGCTGGGGTGGTTTTTTCCAGCCGCTGGCTGACGGTATTAAGTTTCTCACCAAACAGGAAACCATCCCCCGTAATGTGGACGTTTACCTGTTTATTTTGGCGCCAGCGATATCAGTAACAGCAGCGGTACTGTTATGGGCGGCCATCCCCTTTACCCCAGTATTAAATCTGGGGCCC
>CALHRC010000161.1 GCA_938038265.1 uncultured bacterium | reverse complement strand
TTTTGACGTACAGTGGCAGGCGCGCGCTGATTTACTGCGGAGTTATTACAACAATGAACGGTATTCGACAGTATTGGAAAAGCCAACCGATATGTATGGTATTTCTTTTTTTGGGGGATACCGCTTAACCCAGGGTGAGCTGCCATTGTATGATGGCAAGTATGAAACCGCACGCGGGGGCGCGCTGCACGCCGGTGCCCGCATACCCCTCTGGCGGGATTTTTTTATCGACCGGCGGCGTGCGGGGGAACGCTTTGCCGATATCCAGCGGGAGAACGCCAGACTGGCAGCTCAAGCTATTCGCATTGATTTGGTGCGCCAGGCAAGTTTAAAGTATTGGGATTGGGTGGCTGCGGGGCGCCGCTATATGATCGCCAAACAGCTTTATGATAACGCGATTATCCGCGATGCGCAAATTGCCGCCCGGGTGAGGTCTGGTGACCTGCCGGTAATCGAACAGACTGACAACCAGCGGGCCATCATGCAACGTGAAGCCCAATTGCTCGAAGCCGAACGTCTGTTACAGCAGCATGCGTTAGAATTGAGTATTTTTTTTCGCACCCCAGAGTGGGGGCCGGTGATACCCCAGCCATCTTACTTGCCCGATGACTTTCCGAAAATGATCCGCATTGACATGGAAACAGTAGAACAAGATATCCAAGATGCCCTCAAGTTAAGGCCTGATCTTAAGCGTCTGGCCAATGAAATTAAAATGGAAAATATTGAAATAGAACTGCAGCGCAATAACCAAAAGCCGGGGGTAGATTTAGTGGTGGCCGCCAGCCAGCCTATTGGCGCTGGCAGCGCCGCTCGTTCTAAACCCGAATTTGAAGCCTCTGTGGTGCTCTCCATTCCCCTACAAACCCGCCAAGCCGATGGCCGCTTGGGTGCCGCTAAAGAAAGAAAAGAACGCATTGCTCTGCAGGAAAGGTTACTGCGTGAGAGAATCGCCGTTGAAATAAAAGATGCTGCCTCAGCGGTAGAGGCCGCGAGGCGTCGGGCGCTTATTGCGGTGGATGAATTAAAATTAGCAAAACAACTGGAAGAGGCGGAGCGGCTGCGTTTTGTATTGGGGGATGGTACTATGCTCATTGTAAACCTCAGGGAGCAAGCTACGGCTGAGGCTGCCATCCGTGAAATCCAAGCCTTAACTGAGCATCACAAAGCGTTAGCAAACTATCGCTTTGCCATTGCCGAACTATTAGCCCTACGAAAAGAGCAAAACCTTGAACTTCGATAATATGCTGCTAACCGCTGCCCGCTGGTTACAAGAAGCCGATATGCCAGCTGTGTTAACCGGTGCGGGGATCTCCGCCGAAAGTGGTATTCCTACTTTTCGGGGAACAGGTGGGCTTTGGAAAAATTATCGCGCTGAAGAGTTAGCAACCCCCCAGGCCTTTCGCGCCAACCCCGCTTTAGTGTGGCAATGGTATCACTGGCGGCGTGAACTAGTGCGCCAAAAATCCCCCAATGCAGGACATATAGCTTTGGTAGAATTAAAAAAGAAGCTTGCTAACCTTCGTTTAATTACGCAAAATGTGGATGGCCTGCACCGCCGTTCAGGATTTCCTGAACATACCGAGATGCATGGCTATCTTTTTCGTGATCTCTGTACGGCTTGCAGCTATTCCCAGGAAGATGTTATGGAGGGGGATGGTATTCCGGTATGCCCGCAATGCGGGGCACTGCTGCGTCCTGGAGTGGTGTGGTTTGGTGAGCCCATTGCAACCCATGCTTTGCAGGAACTACAATATATGGCAGCTCATTGTGATGTCTTATTGGTTGTGGGTACCTCAGGGCAGGTATTTCCCGCAGCCTCTTTAGCGCCGGCAGTGTTAAGACGTGGCGGGCGGGTGGTCCACATCAACCCTGAAATTAGCGGTACGGGTACATCCAACCAACTGTTTCTGCAACTACCGGCGGGCGTGGCTCTTACCCAGATAGCAGACATAGTTTGTGGCTGAAAAGCCTTATCGGTTTTCTTGGGGTAGGGGGCGGTAGAGGCGGTCAATCCCTCGGTCGAGATAGCCAATCCAAATAAAGTCGCCGTCAATTTCCAGACTGTGGATTTCATTGCTTTTAAGCCCTTCAATACCCCGCAATTTTTCCAGTGTGCCGGTTTCGCGGTTATAGATGCGGATGCCATTGCCTGAAGTACCAATCCAGATTTCCCGTTCACGTTTCGCAATGACCGTGGGGAAGGGTAGCTGCCAATTAAAAAACTGTATTGAGGCGTTTTCGAGATCATAGCGATAGATACCGGAGTCATGCACGCCAATCCATAAAAAACGCCCATCTAATAACAGCGCTTTAATATTATCTTTTTGTAGCATGCCGTTTTGTCGGCTAAGTCTTATTACTTGCTTTTTTTCTTTGTCATAGAGAATAACACCGTGATCTAAGGTACCAAAAGCGTTAAAGCGGTGATCAGCGGCGACCGCATAAACTTGCGAGCTGCCAATAAAAGAGTTAGTATCTAAAATTTCTAATGTCTTTTTGTATAGATCGTATTTTATTACACCTTTGGTAAGGGTGGTAAACAGTAAATAGCGGTCATCTTTGATAACTTTTTGGGCTAATTGAAAAATTTCTTGGTTTTCGCCTGTTAAGGGGCGGCTGAGCGAAGATTTTTTATCATGGATAAAAATACCGTCAAAGGTGCTAATAAAAATGGCGTCGAAATCCACGTGAATAGAGCGAATTTGTGGTGAGGGTAGCGGTATTTTCTCAAACTTATCAGCTGATCTTACATAACGTACCAACCCACCGCCAAAGGTAGCAATATAGACATCATCACCATCAATTTTAATATCAGCAATAGCATCATCTGGCAAACCATTTTCTTGAGAAAATCTGGTAAACATAATTTCCCGTAACAAAAAAATTGCTTCGGCGTCGCGCTTAAGACCTTTCGTAAAAGCGCGCTTTAAGGCGTCAAAAGCGCTGGCATGGTCTTTGGAGACAATCCAGCTTAATTTTGCCAGGCGATAGTAAAGGTTTGCCTGGAGACTGTCGTTTGCCACTGTCGGATCTTTTTCTGCCAACAGCAAGGCTTTGCGGTAGTAAGCGGCTGCATCTTGGCGCGCGCGGTTTTGCTCGGCAATTTCACCTAAATATAAATTGGCGGCAAATTTTGCCTTTAGGCTATCGTTAACTTTCTCATATTCCTTGAAATAGTACTCAGCCCGTACATGATTACCAGTTCTAAAATAACACTGGCCAAGTTTCAGGGGGATTTCCTTCATGTGGTTATTGTTAGGATAGCGGTGTTTAAGGATGTTGTAATTTACAATGGCTTCAGTATATTTTTTTTGTAGGCGGTTGGTTTCTGCCAAGTAATAATAGGCCTCACGTATTTCATAGGCAAAAGGTTCTGTGGCAATAAACTGGCGAAATAACTGTTCAGCTTCAAGATATTTTTTTTTCTGAAATGAATCTAAACCCTGGCGGTAGAGCAATAAAGGGTCATCAGATGTATTGCTAGCGCCAATAACTGACATGACAAGCAAACTAAAACTAAAAATAAACAGTAGTAACTTTTTCACTCTTCTTCCTCAATAGATCCTGTTTTGTTATTATCAAAAATAATAGGCGGTGCTAATCTCATACCAATATGAAAACGCACCCTACGGTTAGGTTCTTTGAGTAACATGGCTTGGAATACCTCTCGATGTTGTGATATTAATTGTGCGTCGGCTAATAGTACCGCCTTTAGACGATAGCGACTATCATGGTGGGTTAAATTTTGGTACAGTTGCCGGGGGGATATAGCAAACATAGTACGTAGCGCTAAGTTGAGATTTGCAAGATCCCCCTGAACAAACTTTCCAGTACACAACAGTAAAAGACGGTTATCTAACGAGACGACATTACTGCGGTATTTAATGGTACATAGTGCTGAACGCTCGCTGGCAGTTAACCTGTCTGCGTGAAGCAATAGCAGCAACAATTCTCGCGGTGTAGCAATAAGATGGAGTGACTCGGTTAGCTCGCTGCGGTATTCAGGCACTAGCAACCGTTGGCGTAAGGCAAAATACCTTTCTATAGGGCTGGCGGCGGCCATTGCTTGTAAATTTTGCTGTTGTGCAGCATGGTAAAATTGTTTTTCAAGATATTCTAAAATTAACTTTCTATCAAGTTGTGTGTTAGTAGAAATTTTTTCATAAAACCATTCGGGCGCGGGGCTGCCGCCGGCATATTCACGTAGTTCGGTGAGTAGTAAAACGCTAGTTATGTCTTTTTCTGGTAAAATGAGTTCAAAGGGGGAGTAAGGCTGTAACAAGCTAATAATTTCTTTTCTGTTTGCTGGCGGTAAAAGCAGAATTTTTTCCCTCATTTTATGGCTACCTAAGGCCCGGCGGCATACTTCACGAGCGGCAGAATCGGGTTGAGAAAAAGCGGCAAGAAAAGTCATTAAAAAATGAGGGGCCTCTTCTTCTAATAATTGTGAGAATTCTTTTAGGGTTCTTTCAGTGTGGATGGTTGCCATGATAGTTGCGGCGCGCGCTGCTAATTTGTAATCGTAAGCTATGGGAATAAAATCTAACAGATAAAAAAAATCTTCCCTTGAGCGGCGTTTTTCAAAATAATCTAATAAAGCTGTGAGTACAGTTGGATTGTATTCTATTAACAATCTCTCGCGTAACAGTTGGGCTGTCTCTTCATCTTCAGTTTGATTGGCAAAAAATTTTACCGCAGAGAGTCGTTGTTGGGGATCGAAAGCCTCTAATTGTTGTTTAGCTTGAAGCCTTTGGTAGTTGGGCGCCGCTGTTGGTGCTGCTTGTAAAGTCGCCAGCGAAATGATGAAAAGTAATATTTGTTTCACAGCGAACTTTCCTCTTGCTTAAAATTTTCACGCCGGCGTATTTCTTGCCGGTAATACCACCAGGTAATGAGGGCAATTAACAGCGAAGCAGCCATGAGATAGAGGCTACCTAAAAAGCGGATGTCAAGCCTTTGCTCTTCTTGGGTTGTTTTATCTGCCGTTTCTTCTTTGAACTTCAAAATAGTGACTTTCTCTGAAAAAAGCAGAAACTCGCGGCTGAGATTTTTTAAGGCCGCTTCATCATCTTTTAAGACACCTAATTTTTTTTCTAATTCTTGTTTTTGTGTGGTTAATTGTTGAATCCGTTTTTCAAGGTTTGCTTTTTCTTGCAGCGCTTCTTTATAAGCTAAATAGCCGTTTTCTGTAAAGAAAAAAGTGTAACCTGCAAGTGAAGCAAACAAAACTAACATGGGTGTGGCTAACCAATGGTCTAAACTACGTCGCAGCAGGCTTCGCAGGTCGCGTGTCATAAAACAAGCCCGGCGTCCACCGAGCAGCCTTAAACTAATCTTTTAAATACGGATTTACCGGCATAAAAGGCTTCTTCGCCTAACATTTCTTCAATGCGTAATAATTGGTTGTATTTTGCAATGCGATCGGTACGGCTCAATGAACCGGTTTTAATTTGACCAGCGCTAGTGGCTACAGCTAAGTCAGCAATCGTAGCATCTTCACTTTCCCCGGAGCGGTGTGAAATAATGCAGGTATATCCTGCTGTGGCTGCTAATTTCATTGTCTCAATAGTCTCTGTAAGGGAGCCAATTTGGTTTACTTTAATTAAAATACTATTACAAATACCTTTGGCAATACCTTCAGCTAAGATTTTCTTGTTGGTGACAAATAAGTCGTCACCGACTAACTGCATTCTGTCGCCTAACATTTCAGTATGCAACTTCCAGCCATCCCAATCGCCTTCAGCCATACCGTCTTCAAGTGAAACAATGGGATATTTGCTTTGGTAGTCGCGGTAGAGTTCGCTTAAACCCTTAGCGTCAAGAGATTGTCCTTCGCCTTCAAGGTGGTAGCGACCGTCTTGGTAGAACTCAGAAGCCGCAGCGTCCATGGCAATAAAGGTATTTACCCCGGGTTTATAGCCAGCTTTTTCAATGGCGAGCATTAGCAGATCGAGGCCTTCGCGGTTTGATTTCAAATTTGGGGCAAAACCACCTTCGTCACCGACGGCTGTATTAAGACCTTTCTCTTTTAGAACGGCTTTCAGAGAATGAAAAATTTCTGCTCCTTGGCGCAGGCAATCCCGAAAGGTGTCATAGGCGACTGGGACAATCATATATTCTTGAAAATCTAAGTTGTTGTCAGCGTGAGCTCCCCCATTGATTACATTCATCATAGGAACGGGTAGGGTATGGGCAAAAGGGCCACCGAGATAACGAAACAGAGGAAGAGCGAGGTAATTTGCCGCCGCGTGGGCTGTGGCCATAGAAACTGCTAAAATGGCGTTGGCACCAAGCTTAGATTTATTTTCGCTGCCATCTAAGGCGATCATGGTTTGGTCTATCTCGCGTTGGTTTAAAGCATCTAAACCAATGAGGTTGGGCAAGATATGGGTATTTACGTTATCGACCGCTGTTAAGACCCCTTTGCCGTGGTAGCGTTTGGGGTCACCATCGCGCAACTCGAGCGCTTCCCGGCTACCGGTTGACGCCCCAGATGGCACAATAGCCCGGCCGAAATCGCCACTTTCTAAATACACTTCTACTTCTACCGTGGGGTTACCCCGGGAATCCAGTACTTCGCGGGCGCGGATTTCTTCAATAGTGGAGGACATAACCCATTACCCATTTGGGAACACTGCTGTAAAGAACAATCAGACTGCGGTATGTGCTCATTTCTGTTTTTAGAAGTTTAAGAGCAAAAACTACCCTAAAAATTAAAAAAAATGTCTTGGGGGGCGGCTCCGCAAGAGACCAACAGGTTTTTTACCTCAGCGGTCATTTCTTTAGAACCAACCAGTAAGACTGTCATGCCGGGGCGGTAAAAATTTTTTAGGTGATCTTGTACATAGCCGGTTAAGTGGCCCTTTTCTTGCGAAAAAATGGGGGTAATATGCTCTATTGCTACGCCAAAATGAGGTGGGATGGTGAGATAAGAGGCAGAGCGTACCCCCCAGAGACAAATTAACTCTTGTGGTAAAATGCCATCCCCCTTGTCTTTTAAGAGTCCCAACATAGCTGAAATACCACTGCCATGGGTGATAAGCAGTAGCCTTTGCGCGGTAGCTAAAGCTTGGGTAAAGCCTCCTTGGGGCTCGCCCAAAGTAACGCTGTCAGTTACCTGCCACGGTGTGCTGTCGCCAGCGACCAATAATTTTAGGGTTGTATCTTGGGGCGCTGAGGCGAAGGCTAAGTATTTGCTGTTGCCATCCCCCACTGTGATAGCGGCATATTGACCATAGGTAAAGGAATAGTTGGGCGGGCGGGTGAGTTCAACGAAAGTGAGTTGGTCATGGAGCTGCTGTACAGATAGAATTTGGCTATGCCCTAGCATAGCTCCAGTACACAGGTCTAAGACAGGCAAGCAAGCTCTTGTGGGGTTAGAGGCCTAAGCCAGTGGGCCATTTTCGGTAGCAAAGGCTACGATGAATGCGCTTGACATCCTACCTGCAGAAGCCAGCGGCATTGTCTGTGAGTGAAGAGCAATACCTCTTAGAGCGACTCTACCGTTTAGGGGATACAATCAACCGCCGGCTCAAAAAAGCCCGATCCATTCCCCACGCTAAGGTAGTCTCCCTGGGCAATATCACCACGGGGGGCACCGGTAAAACACCGGCGGTGCAATATTTTGCGGCCCTACTGAAGACCGAAGGCTATAAAGTAGGCATTTTATCGCGCGGCTATGGTGGCCGAGCGATGAAAACAGGTGCGCTTCTCTCCGATGGCCAGCAAATTTTCTTGCCAGAAAGTGAAAGTGGCGATGAGCCTTACCTGTTAGCTGTCAATTTACCCGGCATACCGGTAGCTGTGGGGCGCAACCGTTTTGCCTCTGCCCAAAAACTACAACAACAATTTGGCTGTGACCTCTTTTTATTAGACGACGGGTTCCAGCACTATGCCTTAAGCCGCGATGTGGATATTGTTTTAATTGACGCAACCAACCCCTTTGGCAATGGCCACCTACTGCCCAATGGCATCTTGCGCGAACCCAAAGAAAGCTTAAAACGCAGTGATATTGTCATTTTAACCAAGTGCGATCTTGCCGGTCGCGCTAGAGTAGAACAGTTACGCGATGAAGTCAAAGAAATATCGGGCCATAGCGCGGTATTTTTAGCTAACCACCGACCTACTGCCCTGGTAAAACTGCCGGTCGTCTATAGTAGCGCCGCTATAGGTAGTTGGAAAAAAGAGAAATTAGATTACCTCAAAGGCAAGGAAGTCTGGGCCCTGTCTGCTATTGGCAATGCCCGCGCCTTTGAAAATACCTTGCGGGAGCTTGGCGCTACCCACGTAGAGGGGATTAGTTTTCGCGACCATCACGACTACAGTGAAAAGGATGTCTTAAATATCTTACGGCGTATTGACCCCAACGATGTGGTTGTGACCACGGAAAAAGATTGGGTTAAGTTACAAAAATATGCAGAAAAACTAAAAAAAATAAAAAAGTTCTTTTTTTTGAAAATTGAATTTACTATTGTCGAAAATGAAATTTTACTTAAAGAAGGGCTAAAAGCCAAAATTTTAGCTGGTAAAAGAGATCAGTAGTGTAAGAGGTGTTCTTTGGTAAGTTGCCATTGCTCTTTTTCATATATCCAATATGTCATGGTACTCAACCTACCCTCGAAGTCATATCCATAGGTAATCTTTTTTTTGCCGGTAACATCATTTTTGAGGCGCTCGGTGAGCTTACCAGCTTGGTAAACATAGGTAATTTCACCTTGCTTCTCGCCCTGGCCGTTGTAGAGTACCTGTACGCGGTTGCCGTTCTCTGAAGTCATCTGGAATGACTCGGTCAGTTCTTTGCCACTGTAGCGCCTACCGGCGGATATCTCGCCAGCGGTCAGGGTAAAATCCCAGCGGATGACCTCATTGCCTGCCGCATCGCTTACTTGATAGCCGTTGGGTTTACCCTCTCGGGTATAGCGGTAGGTGAGTTTTTCTACCAGATTGCCATTGCGGTCAAAAACTTCTTCTGTCTCTAAGCCCCAGCGCCCATAACGATAGATAGTCTCGCCGTCAGGTATATCCCCAGTAAAAAAACGCGCTTTAACCAGCCGGTTTTCGCTGTCATATTCATAGTTAGCACTGCCATAACTTTTCCCTTGTATGACCTTTTCTAATACCGGCCCACGGTGTGTGGGTTTCAGTTGCTTATAGGGGGCTAAGTGATCAAAGGTCTCCGGGGTAGCTTGTAGGGCCTGTGCAAGCAGCAAAAAAAACAGCAGGGCACAGCGGGGCATAGTTTTCTATCGGTTATTTTCTGAAAACAGCCAAGAGCTTTTTTAACTCCGGCTGTGAGGCAGCTTCGGCGATGATCCTCACAATGGGCTCGGTATTGGATGAACGGATATGTACCCAGGGCAGGCCAGAGGGATGAGAAAAATGCAGACCATCCTCTTCATTTACCATGAAATCCCGGTATGCCTGCCGCGCTGTTTGGAACAGTTGCTTTAGGTCATCGGGGTGTTGTAGGTGGATGGCTTCTTTGTGCATAACGAAAGCCGGCAATGGTGAGATTATTTCAGGCAGGCTTTTTTTCTCCCGCTGCAGCAATTGGAGGATGTGCGCCATGCCGGCTAAACTGTCGCGCCCCAGAGAAGCTACCTGGGGGTCAATAACTCCCCCATTCCCTTCGCCACCAAAAGCAGCTTTGGTTTTTTGCATGAGGGAGAC
>CALHRC010000160.1 GCA_938038265.1 uncultured bacterium | reverse complement strand
GCAGATGGAACTCCCGTCTATACCCCGCTGGTGGCCATTACCCTGCTGATCTTTTTTGCCTTAAGCGCGCAGTGTATGAGCACCATAGCCATCGTAAAAAAAGAACTGAACAGCTGGCGCTGGGCCGGCTTTCTCTTCTTTTATATGACGGCCCTGGCCTACCTGCTGGCCCTGGCGGTTTACCAAACTGGCCGCTGGTTCGGGGCGGCCTAAGGCGCTTTTGTCCGCAACTAACTGCCAAACGCCCCCTTGTTCAGGAATTCCTGAACTGGTGGGGAATTCCCCATCAGGCACCCATTTCCGGATGAACCGGCACTATTCCGGAATTCCGGAACAGCAAACCCCTTAGTTGGGGCGCCGCTATGGAATTCCATAGCGGCAGAGCAGCCGAGCTGAGGGAGCACGCCTCTTGTAATTGTATTTTAACTAGAAGTGTTTGAGGTTGCGTTCGCGGGCGAACGTGAGGTCGGTGGTCATTTTACGCAGGCGGGCAGCCAAAAAGTGGGCGATCTCCCGGTAGAATAACGCTGCCATTGCAGTGTCTTCGGCAAACAGTTTTTTGAGGTCGTCATAGCGGATTTCAATGAGGCCGGTTTTTTCGAGTGCGGCGACCGAAGCGGAGCGCGGCATACCATCAAGAAAGGGCAACTCGCCAAAGTGCATTCCGGTACCGATCATGGTCAGGTTCTGGTCGTCTTCTTTTCCTTTGGCAGCGACCTGCAGGCTGCCATATTCGACAATGAACATCGACCCAGCGGCTGCTCCTTCACTGAATACCTGGTCAGCTTGGTTCAAAACTTTGCGCACGGCAATTTTACTGAGCTTAGAGAGCATAGCTTCAGAAAATTCTTTAAAAAGATAAATTTCCCGTAGTAAGTGATTTATATTTTCCATAGGTTACTGAACTTTTTGCGACCAACCCTGCAAGAAAAAATTAGCCTATGATTTTCCTTGACCCGTTGTTTTTAACTGCGGGATTTGCCGGTATGAGTACAGAAATCAACCCCAACTGGTCCGATAAGTTTCATACCCGCCGCAAGCTGCAGACGAAAGCTGGCGAGGTTATCTATTACAGCCTGCCTGAACTCGAAAAGCAGGGTTTCAGCGGCATCAGTAAACTGCCCTATTCTATCAAAGTATTATTAGAGGCGGCCCTACGCCAGGAAGACAGCTTTGTCATCGATGAAAACAATGTAAAAACAATTGCCAATTACAACCCCAAGAACGTCAAAGAAGAAGAGATCCCCTTTAAGCCAGCGCGTGTCATCATGCAAGATTTCACCGGCGTACCCGGAGTAGTTGACTTAGCAGCTATGCGCGATGCCATCAAAGCTCTGGGGCTTGACGCACAGAAAATCAATCCTGTTCTGCCGGTAGATTTAGTCATTGACCATTCCGTTCAGGTGGATGTCGCCGGTAGCAGCGATGCCCTTGCGAAAAACAACAAACTGGAATTTGAGCGCAACTTTGAGCGTTATGAATTCCTGCGCTGGGGTTCAACTGCTTTTCAAAATTTTGGTGTAGTACCCCCCGCAACCGGTATTGTGCACCAGGTCAACTTGGAATATCTCGCTAAAGTGGTGCAGACCCGCAAGCACAACGGAGAATTGGTCGCCTATCCTGATTCCTGTGTAGGTACAGATTCCCACACCACCATGATCAATGGTCTCGGTGTAGTCGGCTGGGGTGTGGGTGGCATTGAGGCCGAGGCCGTGATGCTCGAACAGCCAGTGTATATGCTGATCCCCGAAGTAGTTGGTTTTAAGCTTACGGGCGAACTGCCGCCGGGGGCAACCGCAACTGATCTGGTACTTACCGTAACGCAGATGCTGCGCAAATTTGGCGTAGTGGGCAAATTTGTCGAATTTTTTGGTCCCGGTCTCGATAAACTTTCGCTGGCTGACCGGGCGACCATTGCCAATATGGCTCCGGAATATGGCGCCACCATCGGTTTTTTCCCGGTGGACGACGAGACTTTAAACTATATGCGCCTGTCAGGCCGCAGCGAAGAGCTGGTTGATCTCGTTGAAAAGTACTGCAAGGCCCAGGGGATGTTTCGCACTGTGGCTTCTCCCGACCCGGAATTTACGGCAGTACTCGAACTCGACATGGCAACCGTAGTACCCTCCCTTGCCGGTCCTAAACGTCCCCAGGACAGAATCGTACTGGCAGAAGGCAAACAAGCTTTCGCTTCTGCTATCCGTGAGACGTTCAAAGATTCTTTGGATAAAAAGGCGTTGGTTGCCATGGCGGATGGAACCGTTGAAGTAAAAACCGGCTCGGTCGTGATAGCTGCTATCACTTCCTGCACCAATACATCCAACCCCTCAGTGCTGATTGCAGCTGGCTTGCTGGCTAAAAAAGCGGTTGAAAAAGGACTTCAAAAACCGAAACACGTAAAATCTTCTTTAGCTCCCGGATCGCGGGTGGTAACCCGCTACCTCGAAGCGGCTGGTCTGCAGGGCTACTTAGATAAAATTGGCTTTCAAACAGTAGGATATGGCTGTACCACCTGCATAGGCAACAGTGGCCCCCTTGATGCTAAGTTAGAGGAAGCAATTACGAAAGAAAATTTAGTGGTAACTGCAGTCCTCTCCGGTAACCGTAACTTTGAAGGGCGTATTCATCCGGTAGTCAAGGCAAACTACCTGGCCTCTCCCCCGCTGGTGGTAGCCTATGCTTTAGCCGGTACGATGAATATTGACCTGAACCAGGAACCTATCGGCCAGGGAACTCATGGCCCGGTGTACCTCAAAGACATCTGGCCTTCCCAGGAAGAAATCCGCAACGCACTTAAAAATGCCGTAACCCCGGAACTGTTCCGCAAAGAGTATGGCAATGTATTTACCGGCAACCCAGACTGGAATGCGATTAAAGTGGCCGGCGGCGAGACCTATACCTGGAGTACCAAATCTACCTACATCCGCCAGCCTAATTATTTTAATGGTTTCAGTCTGACGCCCCCGGGTATTAAGCCACTGAAAAATCTGAGAGTATTGGCGATTCTAGGAGATTCCGTGACCACTGACCACATTTCGCCCGCCGGTTCTATCAAGAAAGACAGCCCCGCCGGTAAATGGCTGATGGAAAATGGCGTGGATCCCAAAGACTTTAATACCTATGGCGCCCGCCGGGGCAACCATGAGGTAATGGTACGCGGCACCTTTGCCAACATCCGCATTAAAAACCTGATGTTAAATAATGTCGAGGGGGGATATACTCTCTATGTACCCACTGGCGAGCAAATGACCATCTATGACGCTGCCGTCAGGTACCTGAAGGATGGCACTGGTCTGGTAGTACTGGCCGGTAAAGAATATGGCACCGGTTCATCCCGTGACTGGGCGGCCAAGGGAACTGCCCTTTTGGGGGTCAGGGCCGTGATTGCTGAATCGTTTGAGCGCATCCACCGCTCTAACCTAATTGGCATGGGTGTGTTACCGTTACAATTCAAAGATGGTGAAAATGCGCAAAACTTAGGTCTTACTGGCCAGGAAAGTCTGTCGGTTGTTGACTATGATGCGAATGTAAAACCCCGCCAAGAATTGACTGTGGAAGCTGTTGCGCAAGACGGTTCTAAGAAACAGTTTAAGGTAATCTGCCGCATCGATACGCCAGTGGAAGTGGAATATATGGCCAATGGCGGTATTCTGCATACTGTACTGAGAAAATTGGCGAAATAATCTCAAAATATCCCAATAGAGGGGGGCTCTCCTCTATTGCGGATGCGTACGCTCTGCTGCTTTCTGGCGCATCTCAGCTTCAAAGACTGGAAAGCCGTGCAGCACTTCGTCAAAGGTTTCCTTATCAAGACGATAGAGGTCACAGTAATCCACTGCCTTGGCAGTGGCGTTGCGCGGCGCGCTAAACAACAGCGACATCTCGCCAAAAAAACTTCCTTCAGGTAAGGTAGCATAGACCTGCCCGGTTTCTTCATTGAGAATTTCTACCTTGCCTCGGGCAATAAAGTACATCCCATGGCCAATTTCCCCCTGGTGGAAGATAATGTCACCCGGCAGGTAAATCACCGGCTGCAGGTGCAGTACTAACTGGCGGATAAGGTTCATTTCAGCGTTTTGAAACAGAGGTACTTTGCGCAATATCTCACTGTTGAGGGCCAAAGCGACATCCACTTGCAGGGAACGCGGCAAGACCCCTAGGATTTCCATCTCCAGACTACCCCGACGCGTTTCCCATAGATAATTGTAGTAATCACGGATTCTTTTCTGTAACTCCGCAGGAAGATCGCGGCTACGCATGAATGCCGAAATCTTATCCATTTTTTCGCGAAAATTGGCGCGCGCAGTATCCAAGTTGGCCAGTACCGAAGTGACATTGCCAATGATATAGCCAAACACAGCGACACCCATGAGCTGCACTCCCATCGTGTAGAGGTATTGCGCGTTGGTATTGGGCGTGATATCCCCATAGCCAATCGTGGTCAGTGTAGTGATGGTCCAATAAAATGCGAGGATGTAATTGTCTATTTCGTCAAGCTCGGGATTCATGCGCCCAATAGACAACCAGCCCAGGGCAATCCAGTGCGAGAAGATCCCCACCCAGAACAGCATGGTCACCAGGCGCAGCACCGAAGGGTTTAATACCTCAGTACGCTGCCAGAGACGGATGTACTGGATCAGCCGCGCCAGGCGCAGTACTTTGGCCATATAGAGTGAGCGCAAAAAAGCCTGGTCATCCAGGATGGGAATACCCAGCAGGGTACCTAACCCCAACGTATGCAGCACTTCAAAAGGGAAGGCCGCGATAAAA
Organism: uncultured bacterium; assembly: GCA_938038265.1. Classification (GTDB taxonomy): domain Bacteria; phylum Spirochaetota; class Leptospiria; order Turneriellales; family Turneriellaceae; genus CALHRC01. Next base: position 9,724 of record CALHRC010000160.1, on the reverse strand, counting down.
TCGGCGGCAAACCAGGTTTTCAGGTACCTCTGGCGGATTTTCTTGCGCGAGGAGACCAGCTTGCCGTTTTCATACCAGGTGGTAAAAAAATTCAGGATGATGTCAATAGCAAAAAAGATCAGATAAAGCCAATCAAATACCGCAAAAATTCCCTTTACTTCAGGGCGAAAAACAACATAGATGGGAATCTCAATCGAAGCCAATAGCGTCAGAAGTAAGATAACACCATCCCACAATTGTTTCCAGAGTACATCAGGGCGGATCACTCTTTCTACTATCGGCTACCTATTCTTTATTCTGCAGCGCCTGTGGTTTTATCTTTTCAGACTGTTGCGGCGGCAAAATCTAACCCATGGCATTACAATGCGGAATCGTAGGACTGCCCAATGTAGGCAAGTCAACTATTTTCAATGCACTCACCAAATCTCATTCAGCTCAAGCGGCAAATTACCCTTTCTGTACCATTGACCCCAATGTTGGCATTGTCGAAGTACCCGACCCCCGTTTTGACCGCCTGTGCGAGATTGTAAAACCCCGAAATAAGGTACCTGCCACCGTTGAATTTGTCGATATTGCCGGTTTAGTCAAAGGTGCCGCTTCGGGTGAAGGTTTGGGCAATAAATTTCTCACACATATCCGGCAGGTGGATGCCATCTTGCATATCGTGCGCTGCTTTGAAGATGAAAATATCACCCATGTCTCGGGAAACGTGGATCCTGAAAATGACATTGAAATTATTGAACTTGAACTGATCTTCGCCGACACCGAACAGGTAGAAAAACGCCTTGACAATATTGCTAAAAAACGCAAGGGGGGGGATAAACTTGTCGCCAAACAAGGCGAAATACTCGATAAAATTTTACCTATATTAAAAGAAGGCAAGCCCGCTTCCATGGCCAATCTCTCAGAAGAAGAGAGAGAGAACATTAAAGACCTCGCCCTGCTTTCTTTAAAACCAGTGCTGTTTATTGGCAATGTGGCAGAAAGTTTCCTTGCCCGCCCCGAGACATCCCCCCATTACCAGAAACTAATGGCGGCAGCCCAAAAACGCGGGGCGCAGTGCATACCGGTATCGGGGAAAATAGAAGCAGAACTGTCGCAGCTCTCCAAAGAGGAAGAAGTGGCTTTTTTAACCGATTACGGTCTAACTGAGCCGGGCCTCAACCGGGTTATCCGCGAAGCCTATAAATTGTTGGGCTATATAACTTTTTTTACCGCCGGCGAAGTGGAAGTGCGTGCCTGGAATATTATCAAAGGCACCAAAGCGCCCCAGGCGGCGGCTGAAATCCACAGCGATATCGAACGCGGCTTTATTCGGGCAGAAGTCACCGCCTATGAGGACATCCACGCATTTGGTAGCCCCAAAAAAGCCCAGGAAGCAGGGAAAATGCGCCTGGAAGGCAAAGATTATGTAGTGCAGGATGGCGATGTAATTTATTTTAGGTTTAACGTGTAAAATTTCATTCCTCGTAATTGACATCGGGAACCGGTTTGCTTACATTGCACTATGCCCCCAGAATTCACTCCTTTTCGCAAAACAAAGATTATCTGTACTATTGGCCCAGCGACATCCTCACTGAAAATGCTGCGGGAATTAGCCGAAGCAGGCATGAACATAGCGCGCCTGAATATGTCGCATGGTGACCATGCCTCTCACCTTGAAGTCATCCGCAATATAAAAAACCTCAACAAGACAGCAGCCAATCCGGTCGCCCTACTGCTCGACACCCAGGGTCCAGAAATCCGTACCGGTGAGGTTAAAGAACACCTGACCTTAAATGTCGGCGACGTAGTCGAAATCAATGCTGGCGGTGGTGAGGATATTGAATCGAAAAGCGTTATCAAAGTCAATTACCGCGATTTAATTAAAGATATGAAACCGGGGGATCGTATTACCGTTGATAACGGCCTTATCAACCTGGATGTCATTGAGAAATCTGCCTTTGGGCTCAAGTGCCGCGTAGTGGATGGTGGGGTATTAAAATCGCGCCGTCATATCAATTTGCCCGGCATTCGGGTTAATTTACCGGCCATCACTGCTAAAGATGAAGCTGATATTGTCTTTGGTATCAAAAATGAAGTTGATTTTATTGCCCTCTCTTTTGTGCGCTCTGCTGCCGATGTCGAGGAGTGCAAACGCATCATTGCCCGCCACCGGGGCCATGCCCAAGTAATTGCTAAAATTGAAGATCACTATGGAGCACAAAACTATCGAGAAATTACCGCTGTCTCCGCTGGCGTCATGGTGGCTCGGGGTGATTTAGGGGTTGAGGTACCCATTGAAGAGTTACCTATTTTACAGCGGCGTATCGTGAAAGAATGCGCCATGCAGGGCAAGCGGGTTATTATTGCCACCCACCTTTTAGAATCGATGATTGAAAACCCACTGCCTACCCGCGCCGAAACCACCGATGTGGCCAATGCTGCCTATGAAGAAGCTGATGCCGTTATGCTCTCAGGTGAGACTACCGTGGGTAAATATCCGGTCAAAGCGGTACAGTTCCTGGATAAAATTACCCGCCGTTCCGAAATGTCGGGCGGCATTGGCTGGGCACGAACCCGCCCGGTGACTGACCCCAAAGCACAGCTTGCGCGAGCTGCCGTTGAACTAGCCGAAAATATTAAAGCGGGAGCTATTATCGTAATTACCCGGCGGGGAGTTATGGCCGATCATGTAACTTCATTTCATCCGATCTATCCTGTGGTATTGGCGTTTACCAATATGTCAAACATCCGCCGCAAGATGATGATCCACCGCGGCTGCTTGCCTTTCCGTATCGAATTTTCTAATGATCCAGAAAAAACCATCCGCAACGCCTTTCAACTGGTTCGTAGTCGCAACCTGCTGCCTGAAGGAACGACAGTGGTCGTTGTCTCAGATATTTTAGCCGGAGAAAGCCGGGTCGATGCCGTACAAGTCCGCCAGCTTGAATCTGGAACAGCAGCGAAGGGCAAAGAAGAAACATGAAAATCTATACCCGTACCGGCGATAATGGCACCACCTCGCTGTTTTCAGGTGGCCGGGTCAGGAAAAACCATATACGGGTACAGGCCTATGGCGAAGTCGATGAAGCTAATTCAGCTATCGGTTTGGCCATCGCCCTACTCAATGACCGGGAAAAGTTGGTTCAGGAATTCCTGAACAAAATGCAGCACCGCCTGTTTGATCTCGGCGCTGAACTATCTACAGCCAATCCCGAAGCCCTCACGAAACTACCCCGCCTAACTAGCGACGCTGATATTGACGAGCTTGAAGCCGAAATCGATCGGCTACATGCCGGATTGCCCCCACTAAAAAATTTTATCTTGCCCGGTGGTACACCCGCCGCCGCACAGGTGCAACTATCGCGGGCAATTCTGCGACGAGCAGAACGAACCGCTGCCGCAATAGAAAACCTGCGGCCTGAGGTCCTACGTTACCTCAACAGAGCCTCAGATTTTCTGTTTGTTTTAGGCCGGTACCTAAACTACCTAAGCGGCGTTAGCGAAACCGAATGGCAAAAGTGATCCCGACAAAGCTGCTAATTACTGGTAAGAACTGTTATGGCCGACCATATTTGGGTCTTCATGGGGGATTTCAATACCATAAATCGACAGGCCCTGCATGAGCTCAGGGAACTCCTCCCGAAAACACTGGATGACGGTTTTGGTTAAGTAATCCCGCGCTTCCTGGGAAATCGGGAAGAAGATATCGACAAAGTCGCCTTTTTTAGTTTTGTTAGATGGCATCCCCACGAAAACGCCTTTTTTCCCTCTCACAATCCGCAGGTTTTTGACTACATAAGTATCACCTAAGGTTATATGCGCATAGCCCAGGGTATTCTTGCCGTCACTCCGGGCATAAACCTGGGTTTTCGTTATCGGTACCATATTTAGGCTCCGTTCACATAGTGTATGATTTTTTTTGTCCCTTTAGGTCAGCAAGATGTTAAGTTTTGGGGGCTTAGCAATTATACTATTTTCACGGCCATTCAGCAACTTTTTTTTGCTTTTTTTGATTTTTTTTTGCAATAAGCAATAAACTCTGTTGCGCAATTCTGAGAACCGCTGGGGGGATTCTCCAGCCGGGTAAGGGAAATCCACACCCAAGCGACATAATATAATTTTTTGAGTCACTAAAAATATGTATATGCTGCTAAAGCCAAGCAGCCCGTTACCTCCATGGTTGGGGGAAATAAACTGGATAATAATTCAGAAGTTGCGCAAAAAATAAAATCAGACTTTACAGGTGTACGAAAGAGTGTGAACTCGGAGTATGCGTCTATCCCCCCTACTGGTAACCGGTGCCCTACTGCCCTTCAGCCTACAGCCCTTAGAAATCAATATCAACCAGATCTACCGCAGCGATGAAATCCCCCAAGTGTTACTGTATGCCGCGCCTGCGGGCAAGGTACACTTTCGCTTATACCGCATTGACGACCCCAGATCGTTCCTGCGGGGCCAGACCGACGCCCATACGGTAAAAGAGAAATCTGAACGGACCAGCTCCGGCGGGGCGGCCATTTGGAATAGTTTCGCCGAGAATTTCCGCTGGTCGCTTTATTCGGCAGCCCGCAGTTACATGCGGGTCGAAAACCGCGAGCAATTACGTCGTTTACTGAAACTGAAATCCTATGCCTATCCCTTTGAGGCCTTGTTTCCCTCAGAAAATCTTTTCAAACCATTGAAATATAAGTTGCTGAGAGAATGGAGCGAAGATATGACCCGCGACCGTAGCTGGGTGAAAACCCTGCCTCTAAGTAAGCTGGATCCATCCTTCTACCTACTGGAAGCCTCGCAGGGCCGTGAAATTGCTTTCAGTCCAGTTATCGTCAGCGATCTGGCCATAATAGCTAAAGAGGGATTAAACTCCCGTCTGGTCTATGCTGTCGATCTCAAGACCGGCAAACCCGCCGATAAGGTCAAACTCACTGCTTTTGAAAACCCATACGAGCAGAAAATCGAGAAAATTTTATTTGAAACGGAGCTAAACAACGGTGTCCATTACGATGCCAATATAGGAAGCAGCCAAGCAACCCGTACCTTATACCTCGCATCACTGGGCAACCATTACGCCCTCTCTGATGTCAGTTTTTATGGCAGGAGTAACCAGTCGAACCTGAAGTCTGCCATTTACAGCGAACGCCCGGTTTATCGGCAAGGGCATGAAGTTTTTTTCAAAGGCATTGTCTATCGCAACCTCGGCGGCGAACTGACACCACTGAAGGGTAAAGCAAACGTAACGGTACTCGATCCGACGCGTAAGAAAATTTTTGAAAAAAGTGTCAACCTCTCGCCCCTGGGAGAATTTGATGGCAGACTCAAACTCTCTGACCAAGCGCCTTTAGGCTATTACGAAATTATTTTCGACCAAAACGGTGCCCAGCAGTCGGGCAGCTTCTATGTAGAACAGTACAAGAAACCATCGTTTGAAGTAAAAATAAACCCTGCGGCCCAGGTGGTCATCCAGGGAACAAACGCAGTCTATACCCTGCAGGCTAACTATTACTCAGGGGAGCCGGTACGCAAAGCTACGGTACAGTATGACCTAAAGCGGAAAAAGGTATCTTATCCCTACTGGTATGGTTTTGCCTACTGGTGGTACTATGACGATGGCAGCTATTATGAACCGTGGGAATATTATGGCAGTGGCAGCGGCGTCACCGATGAGAACGGTATCCTCACCATAACCAGTGCGACACTCAAAGATGGGGGTAGCGACTATGTCTATGCCATAAGCGCAATGGTCACCAGCAGCACGCGGGAGACAGTTAACGGCTCCGCTGAATTCAAAGCCGTGCGCGGTGACTTCTCCATGCGCATTACGCAAAACCGCTGGTATTATACTACCGGGGGCAAGGCAGATTTCAGGGTGGATGTCAAGAGCTGGGCCGAGAACCGCCCCCTCGAGGGAATTGAAATTATCGCTGAACTTATCCAACGTAAGTGGGATCAAAACGCGGGTAGCTATAAGGAAAACAGCATAACCCGACAGAATTTCCGTAGCGACAAAAATGGTATAGTTACCGGCGAGCTAGTACTGCCCAAAGAATCAGGCAGTTACTTGATCCGCGCCAGTGCCAAAGATAACAGCAACCGGGTTATTACAGAAGAGGCTGAATTTTATGTCTGGTCCCCCTGGGGTAGTGAAGAACAGACAGTTACCTTAACCCCCGATAAAGTGAGTTACAAGATCACCGATACCGCCCGAATAGCGGTCAATTCTTCCCTGAAAGCAGGGCCAATGCTGCTTGTCTATGAAGCTGATGAAATCTATGGATACCAGATTCTGAATATCTCAGAGAACAAAGAAAATATCGCTGAAATAAAATTACATGAAAAACTCGGCCCGAATTTTACTTTAACGGCCCATGCACTTACCGCATCCGGTAAAAATACTTCTTATTATGGCAGTCGCGAGATTGTCGTCCCCCCCGAAAATAAATTTTTGAAAGTCTCAGTTATCGGCGACCGAGAAAGCTACCGTCCCGGAGAGAAAGCCAGTTTCGTTATCAAGACAACCGATTGGCAGGGCAAACCGGTCAGCACTAATTATTCATTAGCAGTAGTCGATGAAGCCATTTTTTCCATACGGCAACCCAATTTCAACGATTTAGCCCAGCAGTTCTACCAGCGCCGCTACCACAACGTCAGCTATGCTGATTCCTTTTCGTTTCGGTTTTACGGCTACTCGTCTGAAGTACCTCTGTATGCCCGGCTCAGGCAAGAGCGGGAGCGTTATCTTGCGGAATTTAAGGCAGCCTCATTGCAGCCTAAAGTGCGCAAGGATTTTCGCGATACTGCCTTTTGGCAGGCTTCCGGCACGACAGACGCCAACGGTACATCCTTACTTGATATTACTTTCCCCGACAATCTGACCGCCTGGCGCTTTACCGTGCATGCAGTTGGCAAGGATGCCACCTTTGGCAGCACCCAATCTAAATTTAAGGTAAGCAAAGATTTTGCCATTCGTCTGGCACTGCCGCGGTTTGTGCGGGAGCGTGACCATATTACCCTCGGCGCCGTGCTGGTCAATAACCACAATACCGACCTCACGCCCCAGGTAAGCGTTAAAACCGAAGGTATTACTGTAGAAGGTAAACTGCCAGACAAAATAACCCTCAAAGCCCGCAGCGAATTGAGGATCGATATCCCCATTTCTGCGCCTACCCTGCCCGAACAGGGCGCTTTTAACCTGCAGGTAACAGCCATCGCCGGGAAAATAGATTCTGATGCTATTGAAATAAAAGTTCCGGTTCTGCCTTGGGGAACACCGGCTGCAGTAACCGAACAGCTTTTCTTCAACCCGGAACAGAAAAGTGGCAAACTAACCCTGTCTTTACCGAAGAGCGCCCGCAGAGAAAAACGCCTACTGCAGTTGACGATGACAGCTGGTGTTTTGCCGTCGGTCGCCGAGACCCTACCTTACCTGATTCAATATCCCTATGGTTGCGTGGAACAAACTCTCTCCACCTTCGTACCTCTGCAACAGGCTATCCAATTATCAAATAAACTGAATTTACCGTTGCCAGAAAAGGCAAAAGAAAAAGATAAAATTACCAATGCCGGTCTCGAAAAACTGTACGCCTACCAACACAGCGACGGGGGCTGGGGATGGTGGGCTGATGACGAGACAAATCCCTACATGACAGCTTATGTACTGGATGGTTTGCAGCAAGCCAAAAATGCCGGGACAAAGATCCGCGATGAGGTAATTCGTAACGGCCTTACCCGACTGAAACAATTTATTAGAGAGAAAGCGGGCAGCCCGGAAGAGCTGCTCTACCTGCAGACGGTAGCGGCAGCCTATGAAAAACCAAGCAAAGATACGATTGCGGCCTGGAATGCCTATCTAAAAACCGAAAAACGTAATCCGTTTCTGGTAGCTCTATTAGCTCAAGCGGCTCTAAAAGCAGGCGAAAAAAATCTCTACCAGAGTCTGCTTAAAGATTTAACCGCCCAGATTCAGAAAGATCGCGCAGGAAAATACGTCAAGCCAGCCGATCGTGATTCCTGGCGCTGGTATAATGACGCCGCAGAGGCCACCGCCCATACCCTGTTGGCCTTAACTGGCGATAAAACCACCATGGAAAAAGAAGGTTTGTCTATAGTAGCTTGGCTGCTCGCACAGAAAAAACAGAATATCTGGCGCAGCACCCGTACCTCCGCTTTAATTGCGCGCGCTTTAGGCGAATATGCTCTGTTTACCAGAGAAAAACTAACTGATAGCACGATAACCGTCACCACCAATGGTAAAAAACAATCCGTTACTCTATACTCTGACCGACTGGGCCCAGCCGAGCTTAGCCTAACAACCGATTTAGAAAAAGTCGAAATTACTATGGAAAGATCGGGTAGCGGATTTTTTCATGCCCGCGCCGATTACCATTATTTGGAAGGCGGTGATATTCTGTTAGCCCGCAGCGGGGATTTTACTCTGGAGCGTCGTTATTACCGGCTGGAGAAGAAAAACCAGAATAATCAAGTATTCTATGTGCCAGAGAACACCCCCCGCACTTCTTTTAAGACAGGTGACCTGATCGCTTCGGTAGCTATTCTAAAAGCAAAAGATAATTTTGAGTATATGCTGCTAGAAGACTACCATCCGGCAGGATTTGAAATTGCCGATGATATCCTCTCGCAGGTGCGTGACCCGGCCAGAGAATGGCAGCACCGGCCGGCGGGGCGGGATAAATTCGACGAACGCACTGCATCTAGCCGCACCTATTTTTACCAGAACCGTGAGTGGCGCAGCCTGAATGCCTACCGTGCTTTATTTCCGGGTCGCTTTCAGACCATGCCGGCTATTGGGGGGATGATGTACTATCCGGAATTTAACACCAATACTGCCAGCGATGTCATCACAATTACCGATTAGTCATCATTGGGCAATTGCGGCTCTGCTTCAGTTCATCGTATTTCTGCCTGCTAAGGCTGCAGAGCTGAAATTACTGGCGGCCACGAAACAGCAAGCAGATGCAGTACGCCAACAACTGCTTACGGCAACCGGCAGCTACCTGACACAGGGCAGCACCATGATTACTACCGCAAGCCTGCAGAGTTTCAAACGTGAATACCCAGCTTTCATCCCACCACCAGCAAGACCCGATGATATTCTTTACTTGTATAAAGCAGACGATGGCCTGGTTCTATCGGCAGAAATTTTGACACCCAAAGACAGCTTGCTGCTACTGCTCGCCCGGCTGGATGAACAGCAAGAACGTTACAAAAAAGTTCTGCAAGAAAATAAAGACAGTGCTGCCATCCTGTACTATGCCTACCTGGCCTATAACAGCGGGCAATTTAAAAAAGCAAAAGCATTATTGCACCGTGCACGAAATCTGCCCCTGTCCCCCAAAGAAAATGTTGCGGCCCGGGAATTAAGTAAATTTTTATCCGGGTTATAGAGCTGCAATTTCTTCTGCTGATTTTTTTCCGCTGAGGATATCACGCAGCAACGCAGCCTTTTCAAAATCAAGCTGCGCGGCAGCCTTGAACATAGCTTCACGCACGGCAGCTTCCCAATCGCTTTGAGACTTATAATTTTTTTTCGAATATTGCAGGGCGATGCTCTCTAAGAGAACAGTCTCGCGCGCCTCTTGAATTTTTTCTCTTTCGATGATATCCACCACTTCTTTTTTGATACTCTGCGGCGTAATATTGTGTTCTTCATTGTACTTCTGCTGGATTGCTCGGCGACGTAGCGTCTCGTCGATAGCATATTGCATCGATTCAGTTATTTTAT
>CALHRC010000159.1 GCA_938038265.1 uncultured bacterium | reverse complement strand
ACATCGAGGTGCCAGTTTATGAAAGGCAGAAATTGGTACAGTACTATGAAAAAATAAAAAAACTACCTGCTGCCCAAATACATGTCCCGTTTAAGTTAACCTTACCTCCCGGCACCATACCACCGCGACAAAAACTTTCGTGGCCTATGACCTTACTCAGGGTTGAGTTAGGTCGCTGGCTGTTTTATGACCCAATACTATCTAAAAATAATGGCCAAAGCTGTGCCCATTGCCATAACCAAAAATATAGTTTTGGCAGCAATACCCGCGTAAACTTGGGGGTGGATGGCCAGTTGGGTATTCGCAATACCATGCCTTTAGTCAATTTACTTTGGGATACCCATTTCTTTTGGGATGGCCGCGCTTCAACTTTAGAAGAAGCTGTCCTGCTGCCCATTGAATCGGCAATTGAAATGAATTTATCAATAGAAGAGGCGTTAGCGAAGTTAAATAAGGATGCTATTTATTTAGCGCTTTTTCGCAAGGCCTACCAATTAGATGGTAAAATTGAAAAAGTTCATTTGGCTAATGCTTTGGCCCAATTTGTGGGCTCTCTCGTCAGTTTTGAGTCGCCGATGGATTATTTACATCGCTATGATGAGAAACTAATTCCCGAATTACCAAATCACTTAAAAGATAAAACTTTTTCTGCTATGGGGCAAACAAATGTTTTTACAGCGGCGCAGTGTGGCAGCTGTCATGTGGGGCCTTTCTTATACGGCCAAACAAATTTTGATGATATTGGTTTAGATAGAGAAACAGAATTAGGTCGCGCTGCTGTAACAGGCAACCCGGTAGATAAGGGCAAATATAAAACCACAAGTTTACGCAATATTGCCGTCTCTGCTCCCTATATGCATGATGGCCGCTTTAGCTCGCTAGAAGAAGTAATTGAGCATTACAATTCTCGCGTTAAAAGTAGCCCTAACTTAGCTGTTTTACTGCGCAAGCGAGAAAGCGGCAAACCCTTACGGTTAGAGCTTACCCAAAAACAAAAAGAATTTTTAGTGCAATTTTTGCAATTACTGACAGATGAAGCCTTCTTAAAAAATCCCTACTTTGCCAATCCGTTTGCTCCAGAGGCTATCTACCATCTGCTGTCCTTAAGTAAATTTTAATGCTTGAGCAAAGGCCACCCTCAAACAGCTGTGGGTTTTGGGCGACACTTCCCAATAGTGTTCAGGATGGCACATAAAGAAAAGCGGTACCTTTTCTGCAGGGTGTGGGGGCACAAAAGACTACGTTACCAAAGTACTATAGTTGAAAATATCTTAAAAAATCTTTTTTGGGCTATTCCGGGAAAACCTAAAACCCCTTGGGCAAAAGCATTTCACAACCCATAAGGTTATGAAGCAAGTGCTTAAAGAACAAAGCGGGGGGTATCCCCCGCGCAAAGGTTTTAGTAATCAATCTTCGTCGGAGGTGCACTAAAATCACTAGGCCAGGTTCTACAATAGTTATAATTTTTATTAGCCAGCCAACGGCCACCTACCGCGACAGCCTGGCAAGTAGGTGGTGTGGTATAGCCGGGCACACTGCAATAGTTGCCATAGCGATGGTTCCAAACTCCGCCACTAAAGTTGTCAGAAAAACATGGCCATGGCGCTCTATTAGAATCATCGGAGCAGCGCGGTGTTGCCCCTGGAGCTGTGACAGGTGGCATACCAATGGTACCACCTTTGCTAATGAGCCAGCCAATAATACCATTTCCTTTGAGTACATCCCAAACTCCGGCTATACCCGCCTGAACTGACATAGCCCACGGGTTCCAGCCTTCCCAAATAATCTGGTCAGTGCGGCGGCTATGGCCCACGGCTCCCGATGTTTCGGGATAGTACAGTTTGCAAGTGGTTGCTCCTGGTGCATTATAGGTGTACAGAATAGCTCCACTTTGGCCAGTGCCATTGCCGCGAGCGTTACCTGCGCCACTATCAACCGCACGCACATCTTCTACACGCCAAAAGCTGTAACTGGCGAGGGGTGGCATGGGTGAATTGGGATAGGCGTTGGGCAGACTTTGCGGTTCTGGAGTATTAGTTGTGCCAAAGGCGCAAACTAAAGAAGGTATGGCCACCCGCCAGCCAAACATCGCAATGATGCCTTCGAGATACTGACCTGTTTCTACGTTCATTACATTGGCCAGACGTTTAGGCCCAATACCTTCATAGCTATTGCATGTGCCAGAGGTGCGTTCTTCGGATATCCGGGTACCAAAGTGAATCATACTAGAAAAGGCCACTGCTGCCATGTCTTCATCGGGTTCCAGGTTGTTAGCTAAATAGACAAAAGCCCGGTAAATGGCAGCATCGGCAGTATAGTTGACCAGATCACGGGTTACTTGACCCGGCATCCAATCCACGGCTTTAATAATGGTATTGATGCGGCGCACCCCATTGATTATCTTAAGGGTCTTTCCGGTATCGGTTACGTTACCAATAATAATGGCTACCGGTGCTGCGGTGGTCATACCCAGCATAAAATTACTCAACCGATGGCGTCGGTCATAAGAATCGGTATTTTTATTGTAGGGATAGTTTACATGAGTATCACAAGGTAAAAAGTCAGCAGCTGAGGGACTTGTTACCGTACGGTCAACAGAAGGTTTTAAGCCACAATATAAAGTCTCGTTGATTACTCGCACAATCCTTGCTTGCTGCGCCTCAGTACGGGCACAGTTGCAACCGGTATCCCAACCAAGTTCGTTGATAGTGCTTTCGACAATATCCATATTACCAACAGCTTTGGTGGTGCTGCCTTTGCGAGTACTGCCTCCGACATTGTTTACCAATAGCTTCATTTGGGTATAATCTGCCCGCGTAGCAGGTAAAGGACCCCCTCCGTCAGGATCTAAGCCGTTGAGAAGTCCAATAAAGAGGGATACATTGCTTACTCCGTTGACAATTTCTGTAATATAACGGATACGCTCGGCATCTTGTAAAAGCGGCTTCACATAGCTATTAAAGGCAGTAGCATCGGTGTTGTTCATGAGAGCTACCGTATTCGCCACATTCGTAATCTCATTGATCATCACCACGAGCTTACCTAAGTGATCTACCGTATTGGTGTCACATCCTTTACCATTAGGATAGCCCGTCATAGTAGCACAGCCTGTGCCTGTGGGGTTGCTGCCATATTTCGGAGATACATCCGCTGCTAAACCAACCCCCGTGCCATAGGTAAGCCCACCCATCGTATTGATCAGGTCCATGAGCCGGGTGGAGTTAGGCGAGTTATTGATGAGAGAGATAACTAAGTTGATATTGGTTGCCTCATTGATGGTGCGGTTTACGTAAACCATCCGCTCGGCATTTTGGATTAAATCAGTTAAAATGGGAAATTTATCTACGGGAGTGGTCTGTACCCCATTGACTAAATCAATGATATTACCAATGCCTCCCGTGACATTGTTGATAAGTGAAATGAGTTTGCCTAACTTGTCATTATCCGGGCTCATTTTCATGCGATCGCCACCGGTGTTGTTGGTGGGGTATTTGGTGGTAGGATCGCCAAAGTTAGCAGTTGCATCGCCGCAGGTATCTACAATTCTTTCAATTTTGGTAATATCAGTTGTGTTAGGATGGTTAATTAAATCTTGGATTAAAGTCACATTGCCAGTTTCACTGACCAAACGCGAGAGGTATTTAATACGGTTGGTATTTTGCACCAAGTAGGTGAGGTAATTCAGGCGGCTATAAGTAGTGTTATTAACCAGCGAAGCAATATTATAGCCCCCGTTGGCTCCCATGTCCCCCACGAGAGTGGTTAGCCGGCCAAAGACATCGGCGGTAGCATTCGAGGTGGGGTTATTATACCTTGTGGGATTCATGGTGCGCAGTTCCCACAATACTTCTACCATGCGCCGCATACCACTTTGTACGCTGGCATCAGGGTCAAGGTAGCTCACTATTTTAGCAACGTTGACGGCTCCACCGGAAAAAGAACTAATATCAATGACCAAACGCGCTAAATGGTTTTCAATACAAAATAAGTTTTCGTTGGGGTTTTTGGTATAAGTCGCATAAGGGGGATTGACATAAATTTGTGAAGTGGGTGTTTCACCAAAAACTTTACTGCATGAAGCCCAATGACCATAGGTAGTACTAATCGCTTGCATTTCATTAAATACCGTCGCTAACTTAGCGCCACCTACGGCACCGGCATGGACATTCAAGGCAACATCTTTGCCATGTAAGAACAAGTTATTGAGGATCGTGGCGACATCCCCCGTTGAGGGAATGTTATTGATGAGAATTTGCATGTTGCGGTTGGGCACTGTATCAATCATGCGCACTAAGTTAGAAGCCCCAGCTGTATTCAGGTTGTTTAAAATACCCGTAATTTTGCTGCCTGCCGATACTCCCGTGAGGCCATTGACTAAACCCACCAAGTTGGCAGCGTCGTTATTAAAGTCAACTGCAAAGACCAGCCGTTCAAAGCCAATGCCGTTCAAGCCATTGAGAATTTCTACCATCGTAGGCACTGAAGTGAGGTCTTTGACAATGGTTACCAGTTTGGGGTCAATGTCAATATCATCTGGGTACTCTACCCGGTTAATGATACCTACCAA
>CALHRC010000158.1 GCA_938038265.1 uncultured bacterium | reverse complement strand
GGCAAGAATTAAACAGAGTAACTACAGGCACTTTGCTGCTGTCATAACTTTTACCGATAAATTCGCCAAATTGCTTGTAAAGAGCCTCAAGACCACCCGGCATTTTCTCATAAATGGCAAAGGTTTTCTCAAAACGCTCGGGTTTTTCTACAAAGCCAGACTTAGACATGATATACTCATCTTTATCCAGTGTCTCACCGTCAGGATTAGTCACAGGAACAAGGTATTTGTCATATTTGCCGGATGTCAGCGCTTCATAGGCTTTTTTATAAGAACCGTAAGCATATTTATCCAGCTCAGATCTTTTTATATCCAACTTTTGGGCGACAATTTCAGCAGTAGTGAACATCATCGCATTTCGGATGGGATCATTTAATCCCTCTTCCACACCATCCACCGGTTTAACTCCCAATTCCAACGCCTGCGCCCAGTTGGCTTTGAGCTTATCAACTGTTGCGGTTTTGCTGTTCAGGCGGGTATTGTCAAGGTAGATCGGCATATTAGACATAGATTCTTCGCCGACCACCACAATAAGATCATTTTCGCCAGTAATAATGCGCCTTGCGGCCTCAAAAATGGCTTCATAACCAGATACACAGTTATTCGCTATGGTAACAGCATTAGCGCTAAGTGGCAGATTGTTTTTTACTGATAAAACGCGCGCTACGTTGGGTGCTTTGGAGGATTGCGAGATTTCTCCTGCCACGACCCCATCGACATGTTTTTTATCGAGTTTGGCACGCTTGAGAACCTCTTCTACCACAATGCTCCCTAGGTCAAACGACTGCATCTTCTGGTATGCTTTACCAGCTTGCCCTACAGGGGTTCTGACAGCTTCCGCAATAACGATCCGATCGCCGTCGCGATCAAATTTGATTTTTTTTGCCATAATTGCTCCTTTTTTGTGAATAGTTAGTCAGGGGGGATAGTTCAGCTATCCCTCATCTTTTATTTACCAAGTAATCCTTTCAATTCTTCTTGTAGTGGCGGGACCACCGCAAACAGATCATCCACAATGCCATAAGTAGAAACTTTGAAAATCGGTGCATCCGCATCTTTGTTAATCGCCACAATGTACTTCGAACTACCCATCCCCGCCATATGCTGGATAGCGCCCGAAATTCCCACCGCAATATATAAAGTCGGAGATACTGTCTGGCCTGTTTGACCCACCTGTAGGGTGTGGTCACACCAACCAGCATCCACCACAGCACGGGTAGCGCCAACACCAGCGCCGAGAATGTCAGCTAAACCTTCAATTAGCGGAAAGTTTTCTGGTCCTTTAATACCACGACCACCAGAGACCACTATGTCTGCTTCCGTAAGAGACACCCGATTAGATTTCTGGGCAGTAAATGAGACTTGTTTTGCTTTAGATGTTGTGGTATCGACCGCCACGGTTTCTACTTTGCCGGCACCAGCGTTCTCTTTGATGGGCTGTGAGTTGGGACGCACTGTAACAACCTGTATGGCGCATTTGCTTTTCAGATTTACAAACGCTTTACCTGAATAAACGGGTTTGCGGATTTTAATCTTATCGCCATCCATGCTGAGCTCAACCGCATCACTGATGACAGCACTGTCGAGCAGAGTAGCGACCCGTGCTGAAACGTCACGACCGGTCCAGCTGTGGGGGATCAGTACAGTATCGTACCCTTTTTCCTTGACAAGTTTTGCTACCGCTCTGGCGTAAGCTTCGCCATTATAGTCGGCAATTTCTGCGGTATAGACAGTATCGGCGCCATGTTTAGCGACTTCTGCCGCGCCACTAGCGGTGTTTGTGCCGAAAACAATTGTGTCAACGCCACCTAAAGCCTTACCGACGCTGGTAATTTCACGGGTAGCTTTTTTGGGGACTCCATTGGCAACTTCGCCAACTGCAAGTATTTTTGCCATACAATTCTCCTTGTATCTGAAAGATATATCCCTAAATTACTTTAATTTCTTCGCGCAGAGAGCGCGCGAGTTCTTTTGCTTTGGCTGCGGCATCGGCACCGTCAATAATACGTCCCGGTGGCCGCGGTGGGGGTGGTTCAAAGCCCAGTACTTCAACACGCGCATTTGGGGTAACGCCCAGGTCGTTTAGGTTTTTGCTTTCTATCGGTTTCTTTTTAGAAGCCATGATGCCCTTGAGGGATGGATAGCGTGGTTCATTTAATCCGGCATTGGCGGTGATTACCACCGGCAAGCTGGACTCATACACTGCTTCGCCACCTTCGGCTTCGGCAGTGACAATTGCTTTGTCACCAGCAATTTCAACTTTTTTAGCAAAGCTGACCACGCCCCAGTCTTTCAGGGTAGCGAGAATCAATGGCACCTGACCGTTGTCAGAGTCAGAACCCTGACGTCCGGCGAGAATTACCTGGTAGTCTTGTCCTTCGATGGCTTTGGCGATGGCTTCGGCAATACCAAAGGCGTCGAGCATCTGGTAGCTGTCGTGTTTTATGTGGATGCCGTTATCTGCCCCCATTGCATATGCGGTGCGGATAGATTGCTGAACACTGTCATCGCCTACACAAATAGCGGTTACTGTGCCACCGCTTTTTTCTTTGATACGGATGGCTTCTTCAAGTGCTATTTCATCATAGGGCGATATGATCCACTTGATGCCAGCTTCGGATACCTTGCCGCCGGCGACATTGATTTTCGCCTCGGTGTCAGGCACCTGTTTAATTAATACCAGGATATTCATCCTTCCCTCCTTAAAGGTGTTATTTCCGGTTGCCATGAACCGGTTAGCAACTGAATTACCAGTCCTTATGTTTTCTGCCGAGTCTGCTACCCGGTATCCCGCCGGATTTTTCGGCAGGGCCATCCCCCCTGACTAACTATTCTCATCAACAGAGGTCTTATCGTCGTCGGGCAACTCAATACTGTCAAGAACCCGCAGCAGGTTTTGGATGGACCGCCGCAAAAACCTCACATTGAGCGAATAATAAACCTCTTTACCCACTTTGGCTGCCCGCACGATACGCGCCTCCTTGAGTACATGCAGGTGGTGAGAAACCGTGGGGCGGCTCACATTAAAAAACGCCGCGAGGTCATTGACATAGAGCGATCCGTGCTTACCGAGCAAAACTATTATGCCCTGCCGAGTTTCATCAGACAGAGCCCGCAAAACAGAAGTTCGGAATAGGTGGATATCGCTTTTGTCCACAGTTTTACGCACAGGCCTTTGCCCCTGCGTTTTTAGTTTCTTTTCAGGCCGGATAGCATCCGCCGGTTCCAAGTTGCCATATTCCATGCAAGCCCTCGTTGTTAGGCGGATCTCTATCACGTTGAAAAACTTCAACGCGTTGACCATAATCGACACGTTGGCTGTAACGTAAAGCAGAAATCAGTTGCGAAATATCCCCTAACCCTCTAACCAATCCCTATAGCAAGGCCTTTATCTTGTTCGGAAATTCCGTACCTATGATATGGAATTCCATAGCAAATTTTGGCTAAAAGGGGCTGTTAACATACGTTAGCCATTAGGTTGACAATCTAAGCCTGAATAGTTTGTTGCCTGCCATGCAGACTATTTTTACTCGTTTGTTTGAAAATGCCTATGATAGTCTGATGCATCTGCCGGAAAGGCTGGCGCTTTCTGAGCGCCGGCTTGACATGCTTGCCGGCCTGACGGGACAAATTTTAGAAATTGGCAGTGGCACTGGGGTTAATTTTCCGTTATACAACTCCCAGGCTGAGGTACTGGCCATTGAGCCCTCGATTGGCATGGTCGAGCAAGCACGTAAATCTTTGGAACAATCTGGCATCAGAGCAAAAATAAAAATTGTCCAGTCTGGAGTAAATGACAAGCCAGAAGGATATTTTACTGGGCAATTTGATCATATCGTCTGTACTCTGGTACTGTGTACCATCCCCCATCCTCTTGAAAACCTGCGCCGGATCCGCAGTTGGCTTAAGCCGGGTGGCAGACTTCACGTATTGGAACATATTGCGGCCAAGAACAGTTTAGTGCGTTCTGCCCAAACTGTCATGAATCCAGTATGGAGTACTCTTGCGGGGGGCTGTAACTTGAACAGGCCTACGGATCAATATTTGGAGGAAGCGGGGTTTGTGGCAGAAAAAGTGGATTATTTTGAGTTTGGATTGCCGTTTATCGCCGGGGTCTATCGGAGCAGCTGACTCTTGTTCAGGAAATCCTGAACAAAGTAAGCGCTCCCCTAAAACACCCGCCGAATAGGCGGGTGTTTTAGGCACTTTACAGTAAACTTTTGTAACCACCCAACCATTCCCAAGTGTGGGCTTAAAAAGGCTGCCTGGCTCAAGCCCCTGCTATACCGATGCTTAACAGAGCAACTCGTTGCAACTCAAGATTTTTAGTTACTAAAATTTACATTATGTCACATCTTTGATGGGGAATTCCCCATCAGCTATGAAATTCTATAACTATGTTTGGGGGTTGCTAAGGTTCGGAAAATCTGGGGACCGGCAGACAGGGGATAGGTTCGAAGGGGGCAAAACCCCCCTTCTTAGTGCTATATGTGGCATTATAGGATGGATTGCTGGGGTGGTTACAAACTTTCTGTCTTATTTACTAATATAAGCCGCTAAATCAACTACCCGACAGCTATACCCCCACTCATTATCATACCAAGAAACAACTTTAAGTAAGTTGCCCTGGCTCACCATAGTACTGGGGGCATCGATAATAGATGAAAGAGAATTACCCAAGAAGTCCCGTGAAACGAGCGGTAACTCAGTATAGCCTAAAATACCCTTAAGTGCACCTTCTGAAGCTTTTTTAAGAACCGCATTTACTTCTTCTTTAGTAACCTCTTTTTCGGTCTCGCACACAAGATCGACAACCGACACATTGGGGGTAGGAACCCGGATGGCAAAACCATCCAACTTACCTTTTAACTCTGGTAACACAAGTGAAACAGCTTTAGCAGCCCCGGTAGTAGTGGGGATCATGGAGAGAGCCGCCGCACGTGCCCGGCGCAGATCTTTGTGGGGCAAGTCAAGTATTTGTTGGTCATTGGTATAAGAGTGGATAGTTGTCATAAGCCCTTTTTTCAGGCCAAAGTTTTCGAGGATGACTTTGGCAAAAGGCGCCAGACAGTTTGTCGTACAAGAAGCATTTGAAATAATATGGTGCGCATTCTTGTCATATTTTTGCTCATTGACCCCCATAACGATGGTGATATCCTCACCTTTAGCAGGTGCTGAAATAATGACTTTTTTTGCACCGGCAGCTAAATGTGCTTTAGCTTTTTCTGCATCGGTAAAGCGCCCGGTAGATTCAACCACAACCTCGCAGCCAAAGTCTTTCCATTTTAAATCTTCCAGTTTGGGGATGGCGGTAGCGTGAATTTTCTTGCCGTTTACATAAATATGATTCTCATCGGAGGTCACTTCTTTATCCCAGACTCCGAAAATGCTGTCATATTTAAGCAAATGCGCCAAAGTTGCATTGTCGGTCAGGTCATTGACTGCCACAATTTCCACTTCCGGGTGATCGAAGGCCGCTTTAAAAACGTTGCGACCGATACGCCCGAAACCATTGATTCCCACTTTTAACTTAGCCATGGTTCTTTGTACTGATCTGTTTTAGGTTGTAAAGAAGAATCTTGGTAGTGGTCCATCGGGGATATCCCAATAATCTTCATGGCTGAACTTGCTACTGTTCAGGAAATCCTTAACAATGTGCCTTTCATTGCGCATATATTGAATAGTGATACTTTTGTTTAGCTTGATGCCGAACCAGAAGAACCGCCAGGCAGGCACGGCGTGCGTTTTTTCTAACACTCGCAGGTAACGATAAAGGGCAAGGCGGATCAACATCGAGACAGTAATCCCCAACCTTCGGGCTGCTAATCTTAAAAGAAGATCATCCTCACCGTATAAACAGAGGTAGAATCTATGGCATTCATGCACGGGCGGCTGGTTTATTTTGATTTCATCAAGTATTTCCTCCAAATGTATTTTGCGGTTCAGTTGCGGATTGTGGATCAACTTCAGCACACAGTAGCGGACAATCCACGACATGGTACATTTGCGGCGCAAGGCATTTTGCCGTATTCTCTGCAAGAGAGGTTTAGCTAATCGGACTTCCCAGATATCGCTGACAGGCGTTTTGGATTTTTGGTTTTGCTTTTTGCGGTTAATCATCTATAAGTATATACCCGGCAGAAGGGCAAAAATTTGCGTGAAACTTGAATTTTTTTTCTGTTCAGGAAATCCTTAACTCCCTCATTATTTTCCAGTGTGGGCTTATTCGTACCGGCTAAGTTCTTTGAAGAGGAGCAAATGGCGGCAGCTATAAGGTCTTTTAGTTACCAAAAACTGCATTATGTCACATAGTGGCAGCCTTGGGGCATGGATTTCCATATCCCTGTTCAGGAATTCCTGAACAGGAATTTTCTTTTGGGCATAGGATTCCATACCCATACCACAGGGTGCCTACGATAAAGTAGAGCCGGGGGCAGCGGAGGACTGGCAGCTTACGGTTAAGCTTCGAAAGTTACCGAAAAGCACTGCCACTTGTGGCCATAACCGCAGCGGTGCCCCCCGCAGGGGGCAGCCGGGGGCGGGTGAGCCCCCTACTTTATTGCTATGAAATTCTATAGTATGTTCTTAAAATTCTAAGGACAGGGATTGCTTGGGGGATGGAGGACATCTTATTTTAACATTAGAGTGGCTGTTGCCTTCATTACACAATAAATTGTACTTATGCAGCGCCGAACCACTGAAGCTCCATGTGACCCAATCTTTGTGGAACGATGGTCACCTCGTTCTTTTGATACAACACCGATTTCTGCTGAGCAGATGAAAATCTTACTCGAAGCATCGCGCTGGGCGCCCTCTGCGATGAACGAACAACCTTGGTTTTTTCTGGTCGCTCTATCCGAAGAAGATAGAAACCTCTTTAAGCAATGTCTTGTTCAGGAAAACCTGATCTGGGCAGCTAACGCCGGCGCTTTGGTACTCGTTCTCAAGCGAATACACTACACCAAAACCGGTACCCCCAACCCCACCGCCGAATTCGATACCGGCCTCGCCACCATGTCCCTCATCTTACAAGCCGAAAAACTTGGCCTGGCAACCCACCCAATGGGTGGCTTCCATCGCGAAATAACCATCGAAAAACTCGGGGTGGATGTAACTCAATATGAACCCATCTGCTTTATCGCCATCGGGCACCGAGCGCCCCCTGAACAATTGCCAGAACGCTTCAGAGACAGAGAATTCCCCAAAGGCAGAAAACCCCAATGCGAAATCTCGCAATACGGAAAATTCAAACCCTGATCAGTTAACAGGCACTATCAATTCATTTAATTTATTTTCAAAGATTTCTCTGTTGTATTTCTCATCAGGAAAATCTTCTGCAAATAACAACAGAATGTTCTTCCCCATTGCCATCTCCCGCGTCTGGTTATGCGGATAAGCATACACCTTCACAGAATCAGAATCTGCGCGAAAATACAACCTGACCCGACTCCCCTGGGCAACATACTGGTTGTTGCCAGCATCGACTTTCTGCTTCATAATATAAACACCAGAATATTTTTCTTCAAAATATTGCAGTTCCTCACGTTTCACAAAACGACCTGAACAGTGGACAAAAGAGACAAATAATAACAAAAAAGCAACTTTTTTCATGATTTTTCACCAAAATTGTTTTTTTTTTCAACATTACAACTGTTTTACGCAAATTTTGCCCCGATCGTCGGGTATATATAGGTATGGTAGGAATCACACAGACGTACAGTATCTTAGGTCACCGGGCTTTTCCCGTTCAGGTGGAAGCAGACATTCTCACTGGCGAACCCCGCATGAATATCGTCGGTCTCGGCGACAGCGCCGTCAAAGAAAGCAGGGAACGCATGCGCAGCGCCATTACGGCGGGGGGATTTTTCTTTCCCGTAAAAACCATGGTCATCAACCTGCAACCAGCTGACCTGCCTAAAGAGGGCGCCTTATTGGAATTAGCCATGGCGGTGGCAATTCTAATAGCCAGCGGGCAGATTTCTTCAAGCGCTTTAAGCGACGCGGTATTGCTTGGTTGCCTTTCTCTCGATGGTAGCATCCAGCCGGCCAGTGGTCTCATTGCCGCGGCGATAGAATGCCGACGGCAGGCCGGTGGGAAAAAAATCTTAGCGCCTGCCTCAGCCTTACCAGAGCTGCGTAAGATTCCGGGTCTAACCATCCACCCCTTGCAGCACCTGCGGGATTTACACACTATACTTGCCGGCCAATCTTTGCCGATCATCGGCGAATCCAGTATTTTCTGTGCACCGCCGCCAGCCGTTGACATGAAAGAAATACAGGGGTTGGGCAAAGCCAAATTTGCCTTAGCTGCGGCGGTGGCAGGGGGGCATCATGCCCTGCTGATCGGTCCCCCGGGCGTCGGTAAGACCATGCTGGCCCGTGCGGCCGAGGGCATTCTGCCTGATCTTTCTCTGGAAGAAGCGTTGGAGATTACGCAGCTGCAGTCGGCAGCCGGAGTTCACCAGCAAGGGCTCGTAAGCCAACGTCCTTTCCGCGCCCCT
>CALHRC010000157.1 GCA_938038265.1 uncultured bacterium | reverse complement strand
AACTGAATGCTTGCCCGACTTTAAAATGCGCGGCGTCTTGCCAATGGCTTCTTCTCTGCTGTAACCAGTAACCTGAGTAAAGCCGCGGTTAACATAACAGATTTTACCGCTTCTATCTGTGATAAAAACACTTTCTACAGATTGCTCAAGGGCAGCTGTTAGAATTTTAACTTCTTCCTCAAATTTTTTACGCTCCTGGATTTCTTGTTGCAGTCGCTCATTGAACATGCGTAAAAAATTATTTTGAACTTCATGTCGCAAAAGCAAACGCTTTTTGTCTGTCTGCTCTATGGCGCGATCCATTATCGTTAGTAGTTCATGAGGGTGTACCGGCTTAATAAGATAACCAACAGCCCCATGGTTGAGTGCCTCTATAATGACTTGCTGCTCTTGGTTACAGGTGAGCATCACAATACTAAAAAGACCTTCTAACTTTTCTAATTCCTTGAGGAGTAGTAACCCATTGGTATCTGGGAGCAAAATGTCTAAAAATAAAACATCAATTTCTGGTATTTCTAAAATACAAGAAAGTGCGCTGCGGGCATCATGAGCAGAATAAAGAGAGAGCTGACCATTTTCAATTTTTTCTTTGAGAAAGCTTTTTATTTGTTGGTGGATTTCAAGGTCATCATCCACTACTAAAACTTTCTTAGTCATAGGCTACCTTAAAGCTTTAATTTTATCAGACATCTCTCTTTTTACGCAACTCGGCTATTTGCGCTTGGCTATATCCTAATTGTTGTAAAATTTCACCAGTGTGCTCGCCATGCGCGGGGGGATGTAAGCGATAGCTAACCGGCGTTTCGCTTAAGAAAAATGGTGAACCAATCATAGTAAAACTACCTAAAGTAGGATGTTCTTGGTTGCGCACTAACCCACGAGCTAATAGCTGGCGGTCGTGCAAAGCCTCACTTAATTCATTTACCGGGCTTAAACACGTATCGGGATTTTCAAAAAGTGCCGTTAGCTCCGCGCGTTTTTTAGACAAAAAGAAAGCCGCCACTTGCTGCCGGATGGTCTCGCGATCGCTTTCACTATAAATATCTTTGCCCGTCAGAATATCTTCGCGGCCAATAAGACGCAAAAAAGTGCGGAAAAATCTTTCTTCTAAAGCGGCGAGCATCACAAATTTACCATCCCCCGTTTGATAGACACTATAATTTGGTAATTGACCTGACAAAGGTTCATTGCCACGCTGGGGGTTTTCGCCTGCCGCAATAGCTTTAGCGGCATAGAGGTGTAAAAAATTAAAAGCACCATCCAACATCGAGACATCGACAAACTGGCCCCGACCAGTTTTTTCGCGGGCATAAAGCGCTGCTAAAATTCCCGCCAAAGCAATTAAAGTACCCCCGCCAATATCAGCTACTTGAAAACCTGGCAATATAGGTGGGCCATTTTTCTCACCCGTAATGGCAAGCAAACCAGAGCGGGCAACAAAATTCGCGTCATGTCCCGCTAAGTGGCTATCTGGACCGGTTGCCCCATAACCGGAAATTGCACAATAAATTAAACGGGGGAATTTGTCTTTAAGCTGTTCATAGCCAATACCCATCTCAGCCATGGTACCGGGGCGAAAACCCTCTAATAAAATATCCGCCTCTTGTAGCAGCTTAAGCAAAATTTCACGCCCACTTTCCCGCTTAATGTTTAAAGTCAGCGATTTTTTATTGCGGTTGAGCAATAAAAACATCGCGCTTTCACTGTGTTCCCCCTGGGTGATACGGCTGCCCATATAGCGGGTACCATCGGCCGCGCGGGGATTTTCAATTTTAATGACCTCCGCACCTAAATCGGCTAAATGCTGCGAACACAACGGCCCGGGCAAGAGTAGCGAGAGATCAATTACTTTAATGCCATCTAATGGTCCTTTCATAACAAAAAGGTGTTTTTTTTGGGGCCAAGCTCGTAAAGGCTTTTCTATAACATCTATTCTTGTTTTAAGAAAAACTTTTGGGAGCTACCCTAATATGAGACGAACAGGAGTGCCAGGCAGACACGCAAAAATTTCTGCCGCGTTACTTTGGTTTACCGCCAACTCTAAATAACCCGCCGATCCCCAATAGAAAACCGCTTCACCGGGCGCGCGCTCATGGTAACTGCCGGCTAAGCCCTTAACCGTTTGCTCGCCGACCTGCAATAACCAATCTTTGCCGTCCGTTAGTTTGTTCTTCAAATGAATTAAATTACTACGGCGGATGTTGGTAAAAATATTGCCAAACTGATCAATGTAAATAACTTCACCTAACACAGCTTCGCCATCTAATACCCGTGGCTCCTGGTAAGCGAACATTTCAATAGTAGGCAACAATTCACCCATCGCGGCGGGCTTAACGTCCCGTACCAGGTGAGCAGCTAACGGAGCAAATACATCCCGCCCTTGGAAGGTTTGGCTTACTTGCGGTAACATAAACGCCTTATTGGTCGCTTTCCAGGCCATAAAAGATTGTACCCGATTTTTAAAAACCAGGGTAAGCAGTCCATTGTCAGGGGCGACAAAAAAATAATAGCCATCGGTTGCCACCAGCACGTTTCTTGCCGAGCCGACACCGGGATCTACCACACAACAAAAAACCGTCCCTTCGGGAAAATAATGGTAACTGGCCTCAAGTATCAACGCGCCCGCTCTGACATCAAAAGCCGGTACTTCATGCGTTATATCCGCGGTATGACAGCCGGGCGCGATCGTCTGAATTACCCCGCGCATGCTGCCAACATACCAATCTTTTTCACCAAAATCAGTCAGTAGTGCAATTAAACCAGCCACCCTAATCACGAAACTAAGATAAGTTACAATTAGGCAAGATTTTTTCTTTACAGCAGGCTTATTTTAAGCTATGACATCCACCATGTTTACAGATTTTTTACTTAGCTTTGTACCCCTCTTTGTGGCGGTCGATCCCGTGGGGGTATTACCTATGTATATGGCCATGGCGCATAATTTTGAAATTAAAAAAAGTCGCCGCATTTTATTGCTTTCCATTTTAACAGCTGGTTTTGTAGCTATTTTGTTTTTGTTTACGGGGCAGGAGTTACTCATTGCCCTGGGCATTTCTATTGCTGACTTTCAAATTGCCGGTGGAATTATTTTGTTTATTCTTTCGTTAATTGATTTAATTATGCCACACAAAGCAAGGCGGGTACCCCTGCATGAAAATTTTGGCGCGGTACCCTTAGGGGTGCCCATTATCGTGGGGCCGGCAGTACTTACTACCCTCTTGCTGTTAGGTGAACAATATGGTAAAATCATTGCCGGTTTAGCAATGCTGGCCAACCTTTTTCTTACCTGGTTTATTTTCTTTTTCTCGCCACAATTTAGCCGCATATTAGGCGATGCCGGTGTCAAAATTATCTCTAAAATTGCTATGCTCTTTTTAGCCTCTATTGGTATTATGATGATCCGCCGGGGAATACAAGCTATTATGGCTGCTTAACAATCGAGCGATATAAAGCCAATTGCGCCGGCGATAAAGTTACTTTTTTCGTATGTAATAATTCTTTACAGACCGCTATTGCCTCTTGGTGGTTCTTACGCGCATGTAGGGCAATTAACTTATCAGCAATGGCAATGTGAGAAAACAACCACTCTTTCAAATCACGCACTAAATTTACAAAAAAAATGTCTTTTTTTGAAGTAAAATCCAACTGGCGCTCTTCGATGGTTTTAACAAATGTCGCATGACTTGCACGATGTTTTTCTAAGTCAGGATAGCCCAGCGCTTCCATTAAAACTTCTTCGGCAGCAAAATGCTCTTGTACATAACGAAAGGCTTCTTGCAAACAAAGAGCAAAGACTTGCTTTTTTTCCGCTCCCGTTTTTCGTAGCGCGTACTCCAATTCCACTGTCATTTTGATTAACCACAAATGTTGGATGTCAATGACCGGAACCCCAATACGCAGTCGCAGAGATTCCCATAATTCCGCAGTTTTTTCAAGCACTAACTTATTTTCTTCAACTAAATGATGGCGCTCACCCAAAATTTCTCGGTAAAAAGCTTTTTCATGTTCACTTAAAGTTTTATTTTCTTCTTGTGAATACTGTTTGAAAAATTCATTTAAATCTATTTTGCGCCGAGCAAAAAATTGCGCGTAATGACGGTCTTCTTTCAATATATGGGTGGTCAGCCACTGCCGCAAATAACGGTGTAATGTGCGTGCCGTCTGCCGGTTTATCGCACTGCGGCTTAATCTATGTAGGCTGGTCACAAAAGCGCTGTGCTGTTTTTTATGTTCTGCCTCAGCTGGATATTTTAAGGCGGCAAACGCCGCTTCTTCTGCCTTGAAATGCTGGTCCGCATAACAAATAAGTTCCGTTAGGGTTTCCCGAAATTCACGGGAGAGCTGCTCGGGCAACTCTAAATGACTAATTTTTTCTAACCGCAATATAAGAGAAAGTAACCATAGATGCTGCGTATCAATATAGGGAACCTCTAACGAGGCATTTACCTCTTCCCACCAAGATTTAGCTTGTTGAGCAAGATCCGTATCTATGGCAAAAGTCATAGGCCACTTTGTTAAGGTAAAATTCCCCGTAAAGGCCATTTTCCCATTTGGAAAGATAGTTTACCCTTAGGCTTGCAGAAATAAATGTAAAGTATCTTAAGTGCTCTTAAGCAAAAAACTAAACTTTGTCAAGATGGCCTAAAGTACAATTATTGGGGATGAGCAGCACTTAAAGGGAAATTTTCAAGCAGCGAGGAGGC
>CALHRC010000156.1 GCA_938038265.1 uncultured bacterium | reverse complement strand
GACTACTCTTTCGGGCTAAAACCCCGATTGGCAGCCTGACAAGGCAACAGTTCTCCCCTTAAGCCTACCACAAGCAGCACCGCCAGGGAATCGGTATGCCCGCAGCGTAGCCAAACATCCCCAAATGCGTGAACATCTTGCGCGGCCCGTCGGGCGAGTGCAATCCCCCCCAAACATCGTCATATACAGGGAAATTATGGTAGCGGTGGACTTGGTCGAGTTCCCCGGTGCGAAAACATCCTCACATAAGCGAAAGTTACAAGGTGCGATCGAGGGTAATATATCTTCTTAAGACTGGATAGCCATACCGCCGCAGTCATTGACAGGCTGTGTAGCAAATTAAGTGCAACCTTATGAAGCAAGGTGCGGCAGCAGCGCTTTTTCACCGGGTAGAGTGTGGTAATTTATCAGTAAAAGATGTAACAGGTCAGCCAATAACCGTAGCTGGTTGGGTTTATCGTTACCGAAACCAAGGTGGAGTCATTTTTGTCGATCTGCGCGAACGCTCTGGGGTGCTACAGATTGTCTTTGATTTGGCGGTGGACAAAATGCTACTTGAGCAGGCTGACAGCTTGCGCAGCGAAGATGTCATTCTGGTCACCGGAATCTTGCGCGCCCGTGCTAAAGAAGCAGTAAACCCCAAACTGTCCACTGGCGAAGTCGAACTACTGGCACAGGAGCTGAGCATCCTTAGCAAAGCAAAACCATCCCCCA
Organism: uncultured bacterium; assembly: GCA_938038265.1. Classification (GTDB taxonomy): domain Bacteria; phylum Spirochaetota; class Leptospiria; order Turneriellales; family Turneriellaceae; genus CALHRC01. The sequence goes on along the minus strand of CALHRC010000156.1, from coordinate 6,935 downwards.
TTCCCTTAGATGAACATGATGATGAAGCTTCAGAAGATTTAAGACTCAAATATCGTTTTCTCGACTTGCGCCGCGCTCCCATGCAACAGGCTCTTGCCGCTAGACATCGCTTCATTAGCAACATTAGAAATTTTCTTGATAAAAATGGCTTTTGGGAAGTAGAGACGCCGATTCTAAATAAATCCACACCTGAAGGGGCTCGGGATTTTCTGGTGCCTTCTCGCCTGAACCCAGGCGCCTTCTATGCCCTGCCCCAATCGCCACAGATATTCAAACAGATTCTAATGATTGGTCAAGTCGAGCGTTACTACCAAATTGCCCGCTGTTTTCGCGATGAAGATTTGCGCAAGGACCGCCAGCCAGAATTTACCCAGATTGATATTGAAATGAGCTTTATCTCGCAACCGATGATCATGGAGCTCATGGAAAAGATGATATTAGGCGCTCTAAGGGATGTCTTTTCTCTGGATATACCCAATAACATACCGCGCATGACTTACCATGACGCAATGGAAAATTACGGCAATGACAAACCAGATATCCGCTTTGGCATGAAACTCATTGAGCTAGGCGACTGGGCTCAAATGACAGAATTTCAGGTCTTCAAAAAAGCGTTGGCATCAGGCGGGCGCCTCAAAGGACTCTGCGTACCCGGCGGTGCGGCTTTAAGCCGCAAAGACATCGAGGATCTCACCGCCTGGGTCATGCAGGATTTTAAAGCAAAAGGTCTCGCTTGGGCCAAAATAAGCGAGTCTGGTCTCGAGTCCGTCGTAGCCAAATTTCTGCCCGAAGTTGCCCAACAGGAACTTATCAAACGCTGCCATGCTAAAGCGGGCGACATTATTTTTTTTGCCGGCGATACGGCCGACATCGTCTTTGCTACTCTATCGGCTTTACGGCTCAAAATGGGCGAGCGCTTTAACTTGATTCCCCAGGACCAGTACCGCGCGCTTTGGGTGGTGGACTTCCCTCTGTTTGAACGCGACAAAGACAGCGGATTGCCAACAAGCCTGCACCATCCGTTTACGTCGCCGGTTCCCGAAGATATTGAAACAGTACTAACCCTGGGCGCTAAATCCCCACAGGAACTCACTGCTGAAGAAATGCAGCGCTTGCTGGCCGTTAAATCAAATGCCTATGATTTCGTGCTAAACGGAGTAGAAATTGGCGGAGGCAGTATCAGGATACACGAAACCAAATTACAATCGGCAGTTTTCAGGTTACTCAATATCAGCGATGCAGAAGCGCAGAGCCGGTTTGGATTTCTGCTCTCTGCACTGCAGTATGGTGCTCCGCCTCACGGTGGTATTGCCTTTGGGGTGGATCGCATACTCATGCTGGCACTCAAGCGCTTTTCCATCCGCGATGTCATGGCTTTCCCCAAGACCCAGAAAGGCCAGTGCCTCATGAGTGATGCTCCCTCTACCGTGGACGAACTGCAACTGCGCGAACTCTACTTAAAATCGGTCGCCCGGAAAACTTGACAAACCATATCCAATGGAATCTTGCATAAAAAGCCGTCTCTTGGATTTTTCGCCAGAGCTCTAATTAAATTTTTAGATGACCCAGTCAATAGTACGTTGCAATTCGATGGGCAATGTTGCAGCAGAGTAGAGCGGCGCTTTTTCAAGCAAGTTGCCACCACGCAGCAGGCGCAACTGAAGTTGCAACTGTACCTCTTTTTCATCTAACGGAATAAATAACTGCAACGCATCGGCTTGGGCGATTTTCAGCGCCTTAGGATCATAAAGATTTTCACTGCTAACCAACTTTCGATGATCAAGATCCCACAAGAGCTTCATCTGCCGGCCATTGAGAATTTCAATTTCTAACTGTTCTTGCTGTGGCAAAGCGAAATTACCGACAATGCACAGGTATATGCCAAACCGCCCGTCGCTGTAACCCGGGCCAAACAGGAGAGTTTTCAGCCGGCGGGTTGCCAGGTGCATGGTGCTGGCATCATAGGTAAGATCAAACTCACCGGCGCCAAGCCAGTCAAAGAAACCGGCCATCTCGCCGGTAATTTTCACTGCAAGCCGGGAAGATACTGGGCGACGCAATCCCCCCCGGTGCTTACTGCGGATGCTTTTATGCAGCTCGACCGGAGGCTCTTCGCCTAAATACTGGTAAACATTACGCAAGTGCAACCGGAACAAAGCGTCGAAATCATCAGAGAAGTGACTGTAAAAATCATCGCCATACCACCAGAACCAATCACTGCCCTCTGCCGCCATCAGTTCAAATCTGGCTTTTTCCAAATCGGCCGCTGCCATCCCGGTTTTAGTTTTATAACATTCGCGGGCTGCCACCAGCAACTCCCAGGCACGATTTTTTTCCCGGTGGCCAATCCAAGTATTCAGGTTGGAATATATCCAACTGCCTGAAAATAGTCGCTCTAATGGTCGGATGGGATGCTGTTGGTCAAGGATTTCTGAAAACGTAGAGACTTCAATCCAGGGCGTTTGATGTATCCTGCGGTATAGTGCATCTAAAAAAGGGTAACCATTTTCAGGGTAATGCTCCCAGGCATTTTCGCCATCCAAAATGACACTGACAACCGGGGTATCAGGACTGTCATGGAAAAGATCGCGGATTCTCTCAAGCCTGGCAATGAAATCATCCAGGGCACTAGACAGCTCCCAATGGGAATAGGTAAATCCTATTAAATCAGAAAGCTCGGTATCGCGAAAAAATATCTTAACGGAACCGGCACCAGTGGGGAACTCATACGGATAGTAGATATCCTTCTTAGAAAAAGATCGCTGCAACAACCGGAATGAATTTCCCAAAATCCCTTGGTCGGTAGCAACCCACTCGACGCCGTTTTGGGCAAATGCCGGCATTATGGCAGGAGACACCGAACCTTCCGAAGGCCAGAAGCCACGGATTTTTCGTCCCATCCGCTCTTCTGCGTAGCGTTTCCCGTCACGGATATGTTCACTGACATCATCGCCCATATTCGATTCCGCTGCCGGCAAGGGCAGATCTGGCACAGAAACACGAGCTGCGAGAAATGAATCTAACAGCGGCAAAATAGGATGAAAAAAAGGCGTCGTCGTGACCTCAATTTCATTATTGAGAAAGGCGTCCCGGTGAGCACTGATAGTTTTAGCCAAGAGTTTTTTGCCGACAGCAAGCACATAATCTTTATCTTCCTGGGTAAAGCCGCCCTTCTTTCGGCGCAGTCTGGCCATGCGCTCATCTTCCCGATACGTTACTTCACCGAACCAAGCTAATTGCAGTAACACTTGAAGGTCGAGAATATCTGCTGGAAAGAATGGTTCTCCTTCACGATAGCGCAGCAACAGGCTGTGGTAACGGGTATTGGCGTGGATTTTCTTATGATCCATTGAATCAAACGCATAAGTAAATAATTTACGCAGTTTCTCATCCGTTACTGTCACAGGATCAGCTGTGAGAATCACATACAGCTCGTCTTTCTCAGGGGTCTTGGTATACTCTTCCAACTGGTAGAGCAGTACCGGCACCAAATTGAAAGTTGCCCTAAATTTATTTTGTCGTACCAAATGCAGCATATCATAATAATCTTTGTAAGCATGCATCAAAACCCAAGGCATTTTGTATATATCATTGAGGGTATCCTTGTAAAATGGCTGGTGCTGGTGCCAGAGCAGACAAAACTTTAATTTCTTCATATTTTACCGCCTTGCGACACATCGCGTTTTATCTCTTCGCGAAAACGGGCGCGTTTATCCCCCCGTCGGCTGTGTTCGCGCTCCTGTGAGCTATCCCGCGGATCAATTTTTTCTATGACATGAGGCGAAATAATATCCATAATATCGTCGCTGCGGTTATCCTTTTCCCAGCGGACTTCCGGTTGTTTGCGCTGCAGAACAAACGACAAGGCAGCCAACCATCCCAACAGTACTGAAATACTGACCAATAAAAAAATCGCCAGAAACTCACCATAATCTAATCGGCCATCAGCAAACACCTGGATTCGGGATACCTTGCTGTTCCACAGGCTGTGTCCCAACCAAAAAAACAGATTACTGAACAGCAAAAAACGCGCTAAAAATAAAACCATATCTCATGGCCCCACGGCAATACCCATTGCTATGGCCACTCTCTGAGCTTCAGTAAATTCGACAAGCGAGTAAAGCACCAGCTCTACCATACCTAGATGGTAACAGACTTCACGGTAATTGCGCAGTTCTTCCAGTATAGCCCCGATCCCCAACTTGAAGGGCAGCCCACCGATGCCACAGCCAAGCGCCGGCAGAGCTAAGGTCGTAATACCCCGCTCTTCTGCCGCCTGGATCGCATTGGCAACACAGCGGCGCACTACCTCGGGCGTAGAATACCCACCAGGGTGCATCGTAGCAGCGTGCAGGATGTATTTCATCGGCAGGCGCCCGGCTCCCGTTATGGCAACCATTCCCAACCCTATCGGAGCGAGTACATCGCACTCCTGCTGGATTGCAAACCCACCCCGGATACGGATACTGCCAGCAACGCCACTGCCGAGTACCAATTGCGTATTAGCAGCGTTGACAATGGCCTCAACCGGACGCAGGGTGATATCCCCCTGCACCAAACGGATTTGGTAAGCCATCAGTAGCGGCGGTAAACCCCAACCAGACGACCAACTATAGAGGCCAGATCTTTCTCCGCGATGAGGATGGGTCGGTAGCGGTCATTTTCAGGAATTAATTCTATTCGATTTTTTTTACGTTGGAAGGTTTTAAGGGTGGCACTACCATCAATCATGGCGGCAACAATATCGCCGTTTTTCACCTGGGTATTGACATCATCCACCTGTGTTAAGACCGCTACGTCACCGTCAAAAATACCGACTTTTTCCATGGAGTCACCCTTGACGCGCAGGGCAAACATAGTTCCCGTCGGCGGCAAAAAACTCTTTGGGAAAGCCAGGTTAGACTCCACATTTTCTTCAGCGAGGATTGGTACACCAGCAGCAATACTGCCCACTAAAGGTACAATAGTAACATCTTCAAAACCCACCTGCCGGTCAGATTTATCCTGAATTGGGAAATGATCGGTGTGGATTAACTCCATCCCCCTGGCAGAACCGGGAAACAGGCGCAGGTAGCCTTTCTTCGCAATAGCACGCAGGTGGTCATGGGCAGCTTTGGCAGAAACTGAAAAATAACTGGCAATCTGCCGTATGGTAGGCGGAAAACCCACGGCCTCTATGTGCTGTTTGACAAAGGTCAAAATTTTCGCCTGTTTTTCCGTCAGCGAAAATTTACCCAGTTTCTGGTCTAAGCGAGGGCTTTTAGCCCGATGACGGCCAAGAGTCCCCCCACCTGCCTGAAAAGGGTATGTGGGATCAAGAAGTAGCGGTGAGCGTCGCCTGCGCTCGCGGTCCTCCTGCAACTGTTCCAGGGTACGCTGTGCGGCAGACTGGCCGCTCGCATTCTTTTTGTTTCGCGGATTTTTATTCTTTTTGTTATTTGATTCTTGGCTCATAATTATGTCTCCTTAAACAACTGTGCGAAAATATGTGCTGTCTTATTTTGCAATTTACCTGCCCGGCAGCAACAAGTAATATAAACCTATAAGGCCATATTCTGTAAAGTATTTTTTTGAGAAAAATATTTTGCCCCCTATGGGTCAGCCCAGAAAATTAAAATTTACTTGCACTGTCCCTTGCCTCCGTGTATTTTGGCCTATGGCATCCTCTGAAGAATCTGCCATGCGGCTGACTAAATGGGAATCCGCCCAATTTTATCGGCTGCTCTGGCTTTTTGCCGCCGCGTTTGGTCTGCACATCATCGAAGAATCTGCTGGTTTTTCTGACTGGGTAAAAAATACTCTGAAGGGCGAAATCGATATCACGGCGTTTTACATCAACAATGCGGGATTTATGGCGGTGCTGGTACTTTTGACCATCCTCGCCGGACGCAGAAAAACAAACCTGACGCTCTGGCTGCTCTTCTTCTGGGTGAGCGGGCAGCAATTCTGGAATTTCATTTTTCATATGTACACGCAGTTTCACTTTCGCGCTTATTCGCCCGGCTATTTCACCGCACTTTTTCTTTATTTTCCAGTCTTTCTCTATCTGAGCTACCTCGCCCTGCGCGAAAAACGGCTGACTCTATGGCAGTGGAGTTTAACCTTGTGCGCTGGGGCATTCGGTATGTGGTTTACGATCTGGGCAGGCCTGTACCACTTTTCCCCGTTTCCATGGGATTATTGGCTCTGACCTGCCTTGGCCGCGGGGGGAAGGGGGGAGTTATCCCGCCTTCGCACGCCGCTGGCTTTCGAGCACAATGAGCAGAATATCAATGTCGCTTGGATCAACCCCTGGAATGCGTGCGGCCTGCCCCACCGTGCGCAGCCGTATTTTCTTGAGTTTTTGCCGCGCCTCGAATTTGATGCTGTCGAGCTGGTCGTAGTCAAAGTCTTCAGCTATCGGCCGATCTTCACTGCCAAGGCGGCGTACTTCACCAGGCGAAAATCCACCTTGTCCTGGCGCAGGGTGAGGCGATGCTCGGCGCGCGAGGTGAACATGCGGTACGGTTCATCGACACCTTTGTTCACCAGGTCGTCGCTCAAAACACCCATGTAGGCTTCCTCGCGCTTCAGAATAAATTGCCCACTGCCCTGCGCGCGGTAGATGATACTGTAGCCGGCAACAAGCCTCTGCGCGGCCGCTTCTTCATCGCCCGTGGTTCCGTTGATCTGGCCCGCGAGGTAGAGCGGGCGGCGAATAATTTCGTGCGTTATGGGGGAGGTATACCTAATAGGGCAGTTGATCTGCTTTTGCCGGGGTTGCTCGCCTGCATACTCGAAAGAAAAACTGGATGGCCATGGAGAAATTTACGGCCTGTTCAGGAATTCCTGAACAAATTCAGACGGCCAACGGAGTGGAATTCACAAACCGCTACACCTCACGCCTCGTGTTACGGCAGGCAGAGGAAACTACGCATTGTTGGGTAATTCCTGAA
>CALHRC010000155.1 GCA_938038265.1 uncultured bacterium | reverse complement strand
TCAGGTTTAGCTTTTTTGTTTACCACCCTTTTCAGCTCCGGGTTTGCCTATATTCTGATTACAATTCTGGCCCTGCTTTCCGTAGCGTCGCAGAATTATGCCGGTATTCTGTTTGCGCTTATACTCTATGCCTTCAGCGTTGTCATGGCCTATGCTCTGATTTTTTCGTTCCCTTCTTTTCTCGCCCACGCAATTTCTCTGAAAAGACCGGCCTATTTCACCGATTCCCTATCTCTTGCTTCCCGGTACTTTCCGCTTTTGTTCCCATTTTATAGCATGGAAGCCTTTTTTAAGATGTACGGATTTACACTAATTTCCATCACAGTGTTATTTGTATTCAATGTACGACTGGATTTTTTTTCAACTGAAGAGCTTAAAACAACAGAAGTTCTTACTGAGCTAACGCAGGGGCAGCAATCGATCATTATGGGCACAGCTCTTATTTTAATGACCGCTCTAAATGTATTTTGGGATGTTCTCAAAAATATCTATCTGACCCTGGTATGGTGCCATCACACCACTGCCGCTGAAGGCGTCCATGTACAGGCCCTGATCGAAAAAGCTAACTCCGCCAGTTGATGAAAACTCTGCTCGGCATCTATATCCACCTGCCACTGTGCGATGTCAAATGCGCCTACTGCGATTTTTTCTCTTTAGGGCGCCGCCATGAAGATGCGAATTTTTGGCCGCAGTACCTTAAGCGCCTCAAAAATGATCTTGAAGACAAATTAAAACTTGTTGATAATTCTCATGTTCTCGCCAGTATCTTTTTCGGCGGCGGTACCCCAAGCCGCGCACCCGGTTATGTTTTTGAAGAAATCATTGGCCGTGTAAAAAATTATTTTTCCGGCAGAACCATCCACCATGTTGAAATATCTGCCGAGGCCAACCCGGAATCGTTCACTGCAGAGAAAGCGCTCGCAATGTTCAAAGCAGGGGTTAACCGCATAAATTTGGGAATCCAGAGTCGGGATCCCGAAGTCTTGCACTATTTGGGGCGAATTTACAGTAAAAAAGCGTACGATTCCTGTCTTGCTATTGCGCGCGCTGCCGGATTTACTCGCATTGGAATTGACCTAATCCATGGCGTTCCGGGATTGAGTCTCAAAACGTTAGCTCGTGATTTGCAATGGGCACTTCAGGAAGGCGTAAACCATATTTCGGCTTACTCTCTTACCCTTGAAGAGGGTACTGCCCTAACCACACAGGTTAAGGCAAAACAAAAACATAACTTATCCCAGCGGCGGCAGTACTTGCATTACCAAACGACAGTTGCCCTATTAACAGAGGCAGGATTTCAGCGCTATGAAATCTCAAATTACGCCAAACCAGGATATGAATGCCTGCATAATGTGCTCTACTGGAAATACCGCCCCTATATCGGCATCGGTGTTGCCGCCCACTCCTTTGTCGGTGATAGCCGAATTGCCGAACCATGTAGCTTAACCGATTACCTCAACGGACATAATCAGAAAATTGAACCCGCAATACCCGAACAAGATTTTCATATTGGCAGTGTGCGCCTGCTGTTGCCACAATCCCTGTCACGATTGAAAAAAATCGTTAATTCAGAAACCCTTTTACAAACTAAACAAAATTACTTAAAATTATCTGCCCAAGGTTATCTGAATTTACTTTCCGGTGAGCGCTTTCAATATACACAGCAGGGCCTGCTATATGCCGACTCCATCCTACATGAGCTGACATAAAACCCAATAATGATTTACACGCCGAAAGTGACTTAAGGCTGCTACAACATGGCAAAGCAGAGAAAAGGGTATTTCGGCAGATTTGGCGGACAATTTGTTTCTGAATTGATCATGCCGGCCCTCGAAGAACTTGAAGCGGCATACGCGTATTATTCCCAAGACAAAACATTTCGTATAGAATTAAAACAACTAATGCAACAGTATGCCGGCAGGCCAACACTGCTCTACAAAGCAGAAAACCTTTCAAAAGAATGGAAAGCCCGAGTTTACCTCAAACGCGAAGATTTGCTGCATACCGGCTCGCACAAAATCAATAACTGCCTGGGACAGGCACTACTTGCCAAAAAAATGGGCAAGAAACGAGTAATTGCCGAAACTGGCGCCGGACAACATGGGGTCGCCACCGCAACTGCTGCCGCTCTGATGAAACTGCCCTGCAAAGTCTATATGGGTAACGAGGATTTACGTCGCCAAGCCCTCAATGGCTTTCGCATGCAACTTCTCGGAGCCGAAGTGGAAGGTGTGGGAGGCGAAATGGGAACCCTGCGCGACGCCGTTAACGAAGCAATGCGCGACTGGTCGCGTACGGTGGGCGAAACCCACTATATTATCGGCTCAGTAATTGGCCCGCACCCCTTCCCCACTATGGTGCGGGACTTCCAAAGTGTGATTGGCCAAGAAGCCCGCCAGCAGATCATTAAAAAAGAAAAAAGTCTGCCCGAAGCCGTGTTTGCCTGCGTCGGCGGCGGCTCCAACGCTATGGGACTCTTTCACGCTTTTATAAAAGATAAACAGGTGCGCCTCATTGGCGCTGAAGCGGGTGGCCGCAGTCTCAACCCCGGCGATCATTCAGCCACGCTCAGCAGTGGCCGCCCCGGTATCCTACAGGGTACCCTGACCTACCTGCTGCAAGACAAAGAGGGAATCGTCAATCCGGTGCATTCGATCTCTGCTGGTCTCGACTACCCCGGCGTCGGCCCCGAACACGCCTACCTGCTCGAACAGAAACGCGCTGAATACGTCAATATCAGCGATGCGGATGCCCTCGCCGCTTTCCAGGAACTCAGCCGCAGCGAAGGAATTATCCCCGCTCTCGAATCAAGCCATGCCGTAGCCGCCGCCAAACGCTGGGTGCAATCCACCAAAGTAAAAAATCCCCTCATCATTATCAACATTTCTGGCAGAGGCGACAAAGATGTTGCCGAAGTGCAGCGCCTGTTAAGGAATTCTTAGAACAGGGGGCTACCCGCACTCTGGCTTTCCCTGCAGGCATGGGGCCTGCTAACCCACCCCCTCGGCCTGCCGGCCTTGCGCCCACCCCCGGGGCAAATACTAAGGGATGAGGCATAATACCAGTGTTTTTAGTAACTAACAAGCCCCTGCGCGGGTAAAGTGGGGGTTTTTGCCTGTCACAGCAGCTACCCTGTTCAGGAATTCCTGAACAGATGGGGAAAAACCTATCCGTGGCCTTAATAAGCCCGTCCGACAGAAAAGGTCGGACAAAAAGTCCGCTGTCGCAGGCTACCCTTGGTAGGGAATTTCCTACCAAAAAAGTTATCCCCCATGCGACATAATGTATTTTTTAGTAACTAACAAGCCCCTGCGCGGGTAAAGTAGGGGGTTTTTGCCTGTCACAGCAGCTACCCTGTTCAGGAATTCCTGAACAGATGGGGAATTCCCCATCAGGAAACAACCACCCTCCGAGGCGATATGATGCGAGTTTTAGTAACTAAAAAAACTTAAAGGCACTGCGCTTTGCTCTTTTTCGAGAAATATCCACCACCTATCCTAAAAACAACTTTACAAGATAACGCGTTGATAGGTTTCAACCTGTTATCCTAAGAACAACCGGAGGCGGCCATGAGTGACAACCTGTTAAATTTTGCCATATCAGAAGAAGAACGCCAGGTAATTGAGCTTACCCGACAAATCTGTGAAGAACATGTGGTACCACAACGGGCCGAACTCGACGAAAAAGAAGAGTATCCCTTTAAAATTCTTGAAAAGTTCCGCGAGGCCGGCTTACCAGCTGCCTTGTTTGATGCCGAATATGGTGGCCTGGGGATGGGCATGTTTATCAATGTGCTGCTAGCCGAAACCGTCGCCGAATACTGCCTCGGAGTACAAACCGCCTTTGGCGCCACCAAACTGGGCGCCCTGCCTATCGAGTTTGGCGGCACCGAAGAACAAAAAAAGAAATATCTAACCGCCTTCGCCTCCGGTGAAAAAATCGGCGCCTTTGCCCTCACCGAACCCAATGCCGGTTCCGATGTGCCCAATCTCTCCACCTGGGCAGAAAAAAAAGGCGACCGCTACATCCTTAACGGTACCAAACAATGGATCTCCAATGCCGGCGTGGCTGATGTCTATACCGTCTTTGCCCTGACCGACAAAAGCAAAGGCCCCCGCGGCATGTCCTGCTTCATCGTCGAAAAAAACACTCGGGGACTCTCTTTCGGGAAATTAGAAAACAAAATGGGCATCCGCTGCTCACATACCCGCCAAGTGATCCTCGAAGATGTCGAAGTGCCCGAAGAAAATTTAGTGGGCCTTAAACCCAATAAAGGATTTATCCACGCCCTACTTACCTTAAACGCCTCACGCCCGGCCGTAGCTGCATCCGCCGTAGGCGTCGCTACCGGCGCCTATAAAGAAGCCGTAAAATATACCCGACAACGCGAACAGTTCGGCAAAAATATCATCAACTTTCAAGCCGTACAGCACATGCTCGCAGATATGCTCACCCGCATTGAGGCCTCCCGCCTACTCACCTACCGCGCTGCCCGCTATGCCGCAAACCGCCATCCTGAAACCGCCAAGTTTTCCGCAATCGCCAAATATTTTGCGTCAGAAACCGCAGTTTATTGCGCCAACCACGGGCTGCAGTTACATGGCGGCTATGGTTTCACGAAAGACTATCCCATTGAAAAAATGTACCGTGATGCCAAAATTCTAACCATCTATGAAGGTACCAGCCAGATTCAAATGAACGAAATTGGTGCCTACATTATTAAAGAAGCCGGATTGCTGAAGTAAGTACGGGGGCGCTGCCGCCCCCCGCGCCTCAACCGGCATGTCCCCGCTGGGGACACCGGGCGGCGGCTGGCCCTGTAAGGGCCACCGGGTTTCGCGCCGTCGCGCTCAACCCTGCTGCCGCCCTTGCCGTTTTCGGCTCCCCCCGGGCTTAAATCCCTGAAAGACCCCATTCCTGATAGGGAATTCCACATCAGGAATGGGATTCTGTTTTACCATCATACCATGGCAGTAGCGCCCGAGAAGATTGTAAATCCTGCAACTTTCGATTTACACACTTTTGTGTTGCAGCTCAAAGGGTAATACCCAGGCAATCGACGGAAGGTGTAACGAGTAGCCGCCCGCAGGGGCTTGTTAGTTACTCAAAAAGCTTAAATTATGTCCCATGGAGGGGATGTTCCCTAAAGAACTTTCAATAAAAACGGCATGCAATTGCATGCCGTTTCACTGTTCTTTTCAGGTTATCAAGCTGATTATTTTACAAATAATTCGATTTCAATGTTTACAGTATCAGAAATTAGATCATCGGGTTTGCCAGGATAGGCAACTTTCCATTTTTGGCGATCAATATTGAAAATCGCATGAGCTTTTTTGACAACCTTCTTTTCGCGCTCAATATGAGCATCAAATTCAATACCATGGGTAATACCACGGATAGTCAAGTTGCCTTTGACACGGTCGGCATTGGCCCCCGGTGTGACAGATGCGATTTCAAAAATAGCTTCAGGAAAATTTTCTACATAAAAAAAGTCTTCCGACTTAAGGTGTTTTTCCAACTTCGCTTTGTATTCTCCGCTAAGATCAAGCACAGTAATGGATGGCATATCAATCACGAATTTACCGGCGGTAATTTTATCGCCATCCACAAATATGGATCCTGATTTCAATGCAACGGTGCCATTGTGACGACCTGTTACTTTAGTACCGATCCACTTGATCACACTTTTGGTGGTATCAAGTTGCAATTCTTTGCCTTGGGGTTTCGCAATTGGATAGACTTCTGAGGCGCCGGCTTGCTGTGCCTGGGGTGGTTTGCTGCAAGCAACTGCCAGTATAGTGGTAAGTGAAATAAGCACGGTTATTTTCTTCATATTTTATACTCCTGATATTCCGTTTATTCCGGATTATTTAATGTTAAACAATATACATTCTGCGGTAGTTTGTGGCAATTTTTTATGAATCTCACGTTTGTGTTTAAGTGATCTGAATAAGGGGTAACGTAGAGTAATTAGCTGCTACCGCTTTTTATTTCCCAATCTTGTGTTAAGAGTTAGCTTTTGAACCTTGTCGCGGCCTGCTGGTCTTCCGCTAACCCCGTCTGTGCCTTTATTCAGGAATTCCTGAGCAGAAGCGCTTACATTTCTCTCGCGGTGGGGGCTATTAATTACTACTTTGGTGATGACTTGGGTGGATACTTAAGAACAAGGGCTTGGCGCATGGCATGTCAGACGATTCGGCTCGTAAGTTGCTACTTAGATATTTTGCCCGATACTTTGAAAAACAGGGAATGATGTTTTTAAGGGCTTTTTAGGCCAAAACAGTAGTTCAACTGTAGGGAAAATGCCCCTGGACGCCCCCATGGTGGATGGCTGTATTTCGTCAGGAGTGGTATTTTTTGGTAACTAACCACACGAAGCAATTTTCGCACATAGTCCACACCAACCACTTCGAGAGCCTTCTTCCAGCTACTGTCCTGTGGCATATGCACCGCCCGCCGAACCAACTGCCGCAACACCAACTGCCTCTCTGACAACTGCCGTAAAACAAAATTCAAATACAACCGCACCGCCAAATCCGCTAAATAAGAAAGCGATACCTCCAACTCAAGCGCCCGCGCCTGCAACGCCAACCACAACCCCCGCTCAACATACACCGCCACCGTCTCATAAGAATACACATCCTCATTATACATCCGAAAACGAGGACCAACAGCACGACGCAACAACCCCTCACGCCGCTTTAACTTGCCCACCAATAGCATCAAACAAGCCAGCAGGATCTCACTCTCACTCGCCGGCCGCCGGTACTTGTAAAGCCAATGGTAGCGAAATGTCTTTTTATGCAACTGCGCCCCATGACGTAAACGAGCAGCACTAAATACCGGCAGCGATACGCTGCTATGTAACTTTTTACTCCTGCTGGATTGCTCCGCCTGCCCACTCTGCAAAATATCCCCCATAGAAATGCCAGCACGAACAGCTTTGCGCACCAACACCTTTTGCAGCGGGTCATACTCGCGTAGCTCACGGATTTTTTCTTTGGCCATACAACGGTTTTTCTGTTGGGCGGATGGTTTTACTTCAGGTACCATCTTCGGCATATCGAAAAAACCATCCCTCTTTATATTTTGTACTGCGATATTACGGTATTGTTGCCATGACATAAATAGCCTCCTATACATATATACCCGCCGACAGCGCAAAAATTTGCGTCTGGCGGTAAAAAAAAGTAAAAATTGCTATCCTGATGCGACACTGCCTGTGGGGCAACAGGAGACATAATCAGTACTTTTTAGTAACTAA
>CALHRC010000154.1 GCA_938038265.1 uncultured bacterium | reverse complement strand
GCAAGCGCCCTCTTTAACATACTTGGATAATAGGCGCAATTTTTACGGTACACAGGTGCCATTCCACTGATAAGGTCCAATGCTGCGGGTTGAGTTGCTGCTCGGTCGTGCAGATCCGTTTTTATCCGTGCTAAAGAGAATAACACCTGATTTTGAGCTATCTGCTGCCTGAGTTAAGCTACACGAGGTAGCTGCAGTATATTGAAAATCCGGTGGGTTGGCGTTGGGATTAGCAAAATGTGGGGCTACGTTCCGGTTATTGGGAGCTGGTACTGAAGATGATAGATCTGCCGTTGCAATATGCGTAGGCTGTATGACGGTCAATAGGGTGGTAGCAGCAGAGAGAGCAATAAAGGCATCGGGGGTGTTAAAGAAATTATTATATGAGATATCACTGCCCGCAACCCAGCCAGAGGAGGCAAAATTAATACCATAGCGTTTGAGACCAGCGCCGCCAATTAAATTGCTGTAAAAGATATTGATTGGGTTGATTAATGCCGCATGGATTTGTACCACGGCGGAAGTGCCGGCTACACCTGCCTGCCCGGCAAAAAGTAAGCTGTGGGAGATTGTGTAGTTAAAGTTGTGGTTGAGCAGGCGAACCGCTGCCGAATAAGCACCGGCTACTGCCGCCGGTCCCAGGTTGCCACCATGGATGATAGAATTTTCTATAGAAAGGGCGCCTGAGGGCATCGTGTTGCTTACCAGAATGCCGCTGTGGTTGTCGTTGCCATAACCACCGGTAATGTCGCTATTCAAGAGCAGGATAGACAAGGGATTGCTGCTGACTGCGTGCAGGCCAGCGGTAAAATGAGCCGAGCCAGCCCCAATCCATGAATTATTGATCTTTACTTGATTGTGGGCGTTGCTGCGTAAAAGAATTCCACGAGAATAAGAACCAGGGCTTGTCGAGTTGCCCCCTCTGGCGGTGAGGTTATCGATGTTAACTGCCGGGGCATTGGCATCATATACGAGTCCTGAAGTGGTGCAGTTGATACCTTGGCAGTCGCCGCCTCTTGTTTCCAGGTACCAAAAAAGTAAGGTACTATATCCTGCCACATTCTGAATATAGATGCCTGAAGTACTGCAAATCGAAGCATTGCAGTTCCCTCCAAGAAAGATACTGTCCATCAGGTAGGGCATTGCACCCATGAGTCGAATGGCCGCACTGTGATCCACATTGGGGCCAATCACCCTGAGGCCGCTAAGCTGGGTTTCGGGATGTGCCAAAGGATAGGGGGATATGATGGTAGCACAAGGTGTGTAGGTATTCATGGGCCCGCAATTTGCTGCAGCTATGCTGGAGCCATCGAGTACACTGCGCCAGCTGTCATTCCAGGCTTGGCGTTCTGTAAAGCTACTGTTAAAAGCCCCTAAAATAGAGATGCCAGATTGCATCGTGATAGGAGTGTAAACCGGGTGATTTCCCGTAGTTACCAGCACATAGCAGTCTTTGTCAGTGGCACATTCAGTGGCGTAGGATGTAACTAACTGGTTATAGGCATGCCCTACCAACTTTTGGGCTGTTGCTGGCGTTAAGCCATTATTGGTATCGTTGCCGGTAGGTGAGACATAGCGGATGCGGTTGGGATCATTGACAACTATATAGCTCAAATATATGTATCCATACTGGATATAGGGCTCTCCCCCCACTGCGTAACAGTTATTGATCGATAAAAGACGGCTGCTGCCGGTTTCCCAGTTTGCCGTTGGTGCGATAGTCAGGGTATCATTGGTCTGGTAGGTGGTACTGAAGGTAAAAGTGGCGTTTGAAGGTGTGAAATTTATCATGCTTCCGTTTAGCACGGTGTCCACTTCACAGTTTGCCGGGTCTAAGGATTTATTGGCCACAAGAACAATGGGTTGTGTTTTGCCAATTATGGTTTGGGAAGAGGGAGTAACCGAAATTAGGTCATACCCCCAAGGAATACACTGGATTTCCACATTACCGACATCCGCATTATTGATGGTGTCACTGCCGTTGACCACATTGCACAGACCGCCAAAAGGCTGCATGGTTACCACCACATTGTAAGTGTCGCCATCATTAAGTAGGGTACTATGAAACCAGAACGTCTGGCCCTGAGAGACAAAAAGGTATTCTCCGCCATTGATTTGTAACTGAACACTACTGTTCGGGCCGGCATAGGTGTTGACACTGCCACCCACTAAAAATAAGACCGTCACACAAGTCACTTCAATTTGCACATCGGTTTTCTCAATGGTACCCGAAGCCGGCTCTAACGTACAGTTCTGCCGGTAACTGGGACTAAAGATCGTGACGTTATAGGCATTGCCCTCTTTAAGATAGGTTTGAAAAGAATATATCCCATTGCCCTGTGCGGAGATCGTCTCATGATTATTGAGTTGTAAGCCCAGGGTATTGCCCACCAGCATACCTTGGATGTGCACTTTTACGATATAGTTGCCCGCCTCAAGGCGCAGGGCATCTTTTTCTAAGGGGTTATTGAAATTTGGGCTACGTAAGCAACCGGTGAAAACTAACACGAAAAAAAAGAAGTAAGGTGTGGTGTTTTGGTACAGGCTTTTTATCATATATATTAAGACGCTCCAACCGGAGAAAAGATAACAAATATTTCGCGTTTTAGGGAAGCAACATAACATGACGTCACCGGGCGCCGGTTTTCGCTCCTCCGCTCAAACCTGACCGCCGCCTGTTTGTCCTCCGCTACCCCCGGCTTCTCCCCAGTTCAGGCGTTCCTGAACTTATGATGGGGAATTCCATACCAAACGAGAAAACCCTGTTCAGGAATTCCTGAACAAGCTATGGAATTCCATAGCCAGCTGGGGAATCTCCCGGCAGAAAAAACCATCCACCCGGCAAAATGTGACGTAATACAGCTTTGGGTAACTGCCCAGCCCCCGGAAACAGTAGGTGTTAGCCCTGTTAAGACCACAAGCCGCGGGCAGGCTCGTGACCTATTTACGGATTCTCAGGTTCCCATCGGCATCTAACACCAACTTGCTGTCAGGAAAATCCTCTTTCATAAGCCGCTGTACCAGTTGGATTGTCTTTTTTTCTGGATCATACGCTGGTACATTGGCACGGCTTAGCTCAAGAGGAATAATCTTACCGCTTACAAAATTCCCTTTGGCATCTAAATCCACCTCAAGAATTAACGAATGGTTGGTATAACCTCGCGTGCCAAAGACATAATAACCCATAAAATTTCCCAGGGAGTAGGCAATGAGCTTGCCCTTATAGAGTTCTAACGCTCGCGGTACATGAGGCCCATGACCAATGACGATATCCGCCCCTGCATCTACCATTGCCCGCGAAAACGCCACCACATTGCCTCGGTTTTCACCCACATACATTTCAACCTGGTTCTTTGTATTTACAAAATTTGACCCCTCGCCACCCCCATGAAACGTAATGACTACCAGATCCGCACCAGCCGCTCTGGCCTTTTTCACCAAATTAGCCCCTTTGGGGTAATCATGGATGGAATTGTGCCGCAAATAACTAAAACCAATGGCCGCAACTTTTTTGCCCGATAAATTCATGTATTCAATATGATCTACCATGCCTGTCACATGCATACCATACTGGCGGATGGCTTTCTGTGTCTCGGCAAACCCTTGGGGAAAAAAATCCCCGCTGTGGTTGTTGGCTACGTTCATCAAATGGAACCCCACATCTGCTAATACTTTGGCAAACTCTGGTGGCGCGCGAAAGGCAAACATAATAGGGCGCGATACATCCTTTGCGCAGTGGGGGTAATTTGTCAGGGTGCCCTCATAGTTGGCCATCAGCAGGTCAGCACCTTTGAGGTATTCTTCAACGTGTTGGAAAAGGGTCACCCTGGGGTTGGGCGGCAGTTTGTCTTTAGGGAAATTGGTGCCCATCACAAGATCGCCAACAGCTTTAATTTTAAACGTTTCTGCCGATGCAAAGGTGTTCAGGATTGTCGCAAGTAATAGAAGAAAGGCTTTGTGTCGCATGCGGTTTTATTGGGGATGGAGAGTACCCTGTCAACCATTGATTATGTCACATTAAAGGGGATTCCCTTTATGTGAGGCAGGCCGCAATATAGACAGGGAAGTTTGTATTGTTAAGGGCAAACCCTGTTCAGGCATTTTAAGCACAGGGTATAGATTTGCCTATCATTTAAGAAAAATTAGCGGTTCAGACATTCTTAAGAACAGCTGGGGAGAAGCTAGCTAAAAAACATCCCCCTTGTGAAATATAAGAGAATTTATTTACCGGAATAATTGGGGGGCTGCAAAGCTAAGTTAGAAAAATCTTGACAGTCCGTTAGCATGAAGTTGTCTATTGTAAGGTGTTTTTCGATATCCGCTATTTGCCGTATGAAGTAAGGATTGCTATTGGTATAGCAGGCTGTCTTATGTTAGCGGGAGCATAAAATGTTCTTTCTGAATCGTTTTATTTTACGCCAAGAAGCGCGGCCTCATTCTTTTTTAGTTTTATTTTTACTCTCTCTATTCATAGGTCCAGGGCGGGCTATCCAGGAGCATTTATTTTTTGGTGAAAAAATATCTTTGCCTATGGCTTTCATGATGACTTATTTTTATTTTTGTTTTGGATTACTGTTAACTGCTATCTTAACTCGCTTAACAGCAGAATACTGGAAGAGAGTAGCTAATGCTGTGCACGTAGGAATTTTTTTAGGTTTATTTCCGCCCTTGATAGACTGGTTATTCGTGGGTTTTGATTCTTCTATTCGCTATAGTTTTTATTTGCTTTGGAATTTTTCTGAATTGCCGTGGGGATTTTACAGCAGTAAATACAACGTTCCTTTGGGGGAGTGTATTACTATTTGGTTAGGGATTTTTTTCTCTGCTTATTACACTGCTTTTAAGACGAAGTCTATCTTACGAACGATTTGGGCTATTATTTTAGCTTACTTTTGCTTTTGGTTAATTTTTGCTGGTATTCCTATGGTGACCACGCTTATTTTTTTAGGACCAATAACTTCTTTAGAAATGATGCAGAGTGCGAAAGGCCATGCGGCTAATTTTTCTATTATGATTTATCCTTTTTGGTATCTGGGTCTGGCTATAGTAGCTTATTTATCTTTAAAGATTTCTTTATGTTTGCGTTTATTGTTGCGCATGTTACATACTGTGCCATTTTTTTTAGTGTGCCTATGGGGTGCGCAAGTACACCGAGGCCAGTTTGATGGTCGGGCAGTTCTATCGGCAGTTGCCATTTCTTTGGTTTTGATGGGGGCTTTAGTGCAAAATGATTATTATGATCGTTTAGAAGATGCCATACGAAAACAGCATAAAGTGGATAAAGCAGATGTAGTTTTCTTTTATTTAGCCATCCTTATGTTTTTATTTTGGCTTTTTATTTTAGGTATAAAAGCAACTTTACCATTAGTACTTATTTTTATGTTAACAGTTCTCTACCATCACCCTCAGTATCGGGCTAAGCGTTATGCTTGGGCAGCTTTAAAAATAGAGGCGGCTTGGGGGGGGTTAGCTTTTCTTACGGGTGTGTTTGTCTATGATGATTTAAAAATAGAGTCGGCTACCACTTTAACGATGTTAGCCTTAGCCGGTGGCTGGTCCGTAGTAGCTGCCTGGAAAGATCTGAAAGATGTCCGCGGAGATTACAGAGGAGGTGTCGTAACTCTATATTTATATTGTATGAGTCGGGGGATGTCATTAAAGAAAACCCATCAACTGATCAGTGGAATTATTTTTGTGGTATTCCTTGTTCCTGCCGTATTAGCTGCCTTAAAAAATGATTATTTAGCAAGTTGTGTGCTTGGTAGCATTGCCATTATTTTATATTTGTCGTCCTTTTATACAGGCAGGGGTTTAGATAAAACTTTTTGGTTTTTACGCCAGTTATTAGGGATTGTGCTTTATTTTGTAGCTATATTAGTTCTAGGTGTTACTTTATGAACAGAAAAATCGGATGTTCGTTTTTGTTATGTATATTTATTTGGGCTTGTGAATCACAACCATGGAAAAAACCTGTTCAACAATTACTAATAGAGAGTACAAATTTTCTTTTAGAATTCTGTGAAAATTTAGAGAAAGTAAAATCCGATCAAGAAGCCGCTATGGTAATGCGTAAGTATCGCTTAAAATTACAATCCCTAATGTCTAAAAAAGAAGAGTTAGCTCAAAAATATCCTATAATTGCTACAAAGGAATTTCCAAAAATTTTAGAAGAAGTTTTGCCTCAAGAAAATAATGCTTTTATACAAGCTTTTCAAAAAGCTAATTTCATTGGACAAAAAACAGCAGAAAAATATGCTTCACAGGAATTTCGTCGCGAAGCGGAGCTGGCTTGGTTAGCCTTATTTGATGCATTTAGATTTCGATGAATGGTTTTCAAATTGCATTTCGTCTTATTTATTTGTTTCTCGCCTTTGCTGCAATTTCTTTGTGGCCACAAATTGCTGCTTTAGCTGGTGACAATAGTATCTTAACTAA
>CALHRC010000153.1 GCA_938038265.1 uncultured bacterium | reverse complement strand
GAATTGTTTGTGCTGCTACCCCCCGAAGAGCGCCGCAGTATCAGGAACTTTATCCGTCAGTTTCCTAAAGAGGTTAACCAACAGGCATTTCAATGGATCTTAATACGCAAAGATGGCTCTCTGCGTGAAGTCAGTGGTGTTCTCTCACGGGTCTATTCATCGAGCGGACGCGACTATTTTATTTTAGTGCTTCAGGATATTACGGAGCAATCCCACTTTAAGAAATTGCTGTTGCAGACACAACAGACAGCGCAGGTGGGTGGCTGGGAATATGATCTCATTAGCGGTGAGATCGTTTGGACCGAAGAAGTCTATGAGATCCATGAAGTGGGGCATGACTACCAGTGTAATTTGGAAAACAACTTACGTTTTTATGAAGCACGCAGCCGAGAGATATTGGAAAAGGCATTAGAGCAAGCCATACAACATGGCAAACCCTATGATTTAGAATTGGAGTTTTATTCTTCACGGGGAACCCACAAGTGGGTGAGGACTACCTGCCAGCCGGTTAAAAATTATGATAGGGTAGTCAAACTCTATGGCACCATCCAAGATATAACTGCAGTTAAAAATAAAGAAGCTGAGATTGGCAAACTTTCCTTAGTGGCCAGTCATATCCAGAACGGGGTATTGATTGCCGACAGTAATTTTTCCCTGCAGTGGTGTAATGAAAAATTTCTCTCTTTTTTCAACTGTGAAATGGCTGGGGTGCAGGGTAAAAGATTTTTCCAGTTTCTGGCAGAGAAGAAGATCAGCTTTCCACCTCTTGATGAAATTAGGGTATTGGGCAGTGAGACACAACTTACTTCTTTTGAAATTCAGGTACCATCCGGTTTATCTGAGCAAAGCAATAGCTATCTGAAAATTGACCTCTCCGCCGTAAAAAATAAACAAGGCAAAGTGGCTAACTGGATTGGCCTCATTACTGACATTACCAACCTTAAGCAGCAAGAATTAAATTTACGCAAAAGCCTCGATGAAAGAAACATATTGCTCAAAGAGATCCACCATCGGGTCAAAAATAACCTGGCTATTATCAGCTCCCTGTTGCAATTGCAGCAGATGAAAGTGGAAAATGAGCAGGCACGGGTTTTGCTCTCTGAAAGCTGGCTGCGGATTGAAACCATGGCCTTAATCCACGAGAAATTGTATTCTGTGGGCAGCCTTTCTGAAATACGGGCTGATCTCTACCTGCATGATCTCGCTCTCATGATTATCCAAAACTTTTCAAATAAGGGCCAAATAATAGATACGGAATTTTCACTCGAAAGATTGGTCTTTCCGGTGCAGCCGATGGTCACCTTAGGGCTTTTGACTAGCGAGGTCATTACTAATGCCATCAAACATGCTTTCCATAAAACTGAAAAACCAAAATTATTTTTCTGCCTGCGGCAAAACCAGCAGTCAACCACCCTGATTATCCGTGATAATGGCAGTGGTTTCAGTATAGCTTGGAAGTCCCAGGAAAGCAGGCAACACGGTATTGGTTTTATGCTGGTGGATGGCTTAGCCCGGCAGCTTGATGGCCGCTATATCTATGAAAACCACCCTGAAGGCGGGGTGATCTTTCGCCTTGATTTTAAGTATGCGCCTTCTCAAAGCGGGTTATGACAATAGTAAAAACCACCCTTGTTTTGGCTTGGTTGCGGCATTTCCTGCTGGCAAATGTCTTGCGCGCGAAAGCAACGTTTGGCAAAAGGGCAACCCGGGGGGGGATGGATAGGCGAAGGTGTCTCACCTTCTAAGGCCTTGAAAGGCTGGCCGATTTTCTTAATGGAAGGCATGGCATCAAGCAGGCTCATCGTGTAGGGATGGCGGGGTCTGCGGAAAAGCTCTGCAGTTTGGTTGTATTCTACCACCCGGCCAGCGTACATTACGGCAGTGTAATCTGAAATGTACTCAATGACACCTAAGTCATGGGCAATGAACAGATAAGTTAGGTTTTCTTTGTGGCGCAGGTCAGAGAGCAGGTTTAAGACTTGTGCCTGTATTGAGACATCCAAAGCGCTGATAGGTTCATCTAAGACCAGCACTTCAGGATGCAATACCAATGCCCGGGCAATTCCAATACGCTGCCGCTGCCCGCCACTGAATTCATGGGGGTATTTTTCCAGGGCGTCGCTGTTAAGTCCCACCTGTTCGAGTACCTCGATAACCCTGTCACGGCGCTGCTGGCGATTCATATGAACTTTCCGCCGATGTATTAGAAGGGGCTCACTGACAATCTGTTCAATGCGCAGGCGCGGATTTAGGGAACTGTAGGGATCCTGAAAGACCATGGCGACCCGGCGACGGAGCCAACGCCAGTCGCGTTGGCTCATAAAAGGGCTCATGAGGTGGCCATAGGCAAAATAGCCGCCGTTAGGTTGGTACAAGCCGGTAAATACCCGGGCTAAGGTACTCTTACCGCTGCCACTTTCACCCACAACTGCGGTGACACTGCCTTGCGGAACATCAAATGAGACATTCTGCAAAGCATGGATGCGGTTTTTTCCGCTGGTAAAAATTTTGCTTAAACCGGCAAAGCGAATCACGCCCCTACCGGGCGGGGTAGTGAGTTTTGCGGTCAACTACTTTATATGGCTGAATCGCAGCAAGGGGCACAGTCTGCTGTTGCCTTTGCGGTAAGCAGTGAACTATTCCAGAAGGCGTAAGACAAGAACTGCTTGGCTTAAGGCACCTATCTTTCATATATAAAAAAACTCGTGGTAGCCCCAAGGTTGTTAGTTACTAAAAAGCCCTATTATGTCCCCTGGGGGATGGTTTCCCTGCTGGGAATTCTCCGTGAAGTTCAGGAATTCCTGAACAAAGTTAGAGTTCCATCCCCCGCAGGGGTTTTTTAGTTACTAAAAACATACATTATGTCGCATCTTAAGTTCAGGAATTCCTGAACGGGGGACGGTATCACCCCCTTGCGAGGGGTTTTTTAGTTACTAAAAATTTGCATTATGTCGCATCCCTGCTGGGAATTCCCTATGAAGTTCAGGAATTCCTGAACAAAGTTAGAGTTCCATCCCCCCGCAGGGTTTTTTTAGTTACTAAAAATTTGCATTATGTCGCATCTTAAGTTCAGGAATTCTCAAGAACAGAATGCAGGTGGGGCTTGCCATTTAGCCTACCCATAGGGATTTGTTGGGAGCTTCCCTAAATATGAATATCCAAAAAATTCTTGTCATGAGAATTTTTTAAAACTTTATGGTAGGGTTGGACGTCTAAACCAGGTGTCGAATACCGTGAGTT
>CALHRC010000152.1 GCA_938038265.1 uncultured bacterium | reverse complement strand
TTAAAAACGACAGCTTACTGTCGTGACATCCCTTTTTTAACCTATTATAGTCCCTTATTAAACACGGGGGATAATGGATAGGGAGTTTACTACTTTTCTGGGTAATTTGACTAAAGGTGACCCCCAGGCGTGGTATCAATTTAAGTATCGCTATGAAAAAGTCTTCTTTGGGTTAGCTCGGCAACACCAAAACATTGATGGTGAAGATCTTTTTCAAGAAGTAAGTGCCCGTTTGGTGGCTAATAACTACGCATTACTAAAAGCTTTTAACCGTGGTGGCGAAACTGGTTTTTATATCTGGTTAGTCGAAATTGCTCGTCGAGTGACCCATGAAATGTTGCGCGAAAACCAAAAGCAACGGAAGCTATTCAATCTACTATTAGATTCTTTTTGCTCGGTCACCGGCCGAAGTTTTGATCCTGTTGGTATTTTCAATGATAGATTAGTGTATCAAAAATTTCTTTGTGCCTGGCATGATTTACCACATATCAGGCAACAAGTAGTTTTATTAGTTATGGATGGATTTAGGCACCGTGAGATTGCTCTCAAATTGGGTATTTCTCTTAATACTTCTCTATCGCACTACAACCGTGCCATACGGTATTTGCGGCAATGCTTAGGTTATGAGCTGGATGTTGTGCTATAAAGCAAGATGGCTGTGGCCTGATGGTTAGGTGTGTTGTCTAAAGTGAAAACCCCGAGATGCCAAAGAAGAGCTGCCAGCGGTCAAGGGGCGTCTCGCGGCTGGCGCTATGTGCTCGGTCGAAGCGCACAAACACAGCCCAGGGTGCTCTCTCTTGTGCTACTTGTTGGCGGAGCAGTAGGTAGTAGAGGCCAATACCAGAGCCCCAATGGATTTGTTGGTTAGCAAACTTGCGCTCCCCTATAAAGAGATCATTTACCAGCCATAGGTACCAGTTGGCTGCCACAGGCAAAAGTACATCCACATTGGTTAGTGAAAAAGCCGGCACGCGGTATTCGCTAAACGCAAAGCCGGCAAGGCGGCCATAAGCAATTTCCGGGCCACCCATACTCCAGGCGCGTATGGTGTTTGGGCGCTGCCCGGCTGCAGCAAAAGAAGCTGCTGCCAAACGCTGTTCAAATTTTACCAAAGCGCCGGGAATAAAGAAAGCCACCTTATAGGTAAGCGTCGCTTGCTGAAAAGATTTAGCCTGTTCTCGTGGTGCATAAGGCGAGGTGCCACTGAGCCAGTTATACGCCGTATAAGAAAATAGCAAGCTGTCGCCCAGCCAAAAATCAGGCAGGTAGGGGTAGTGCTGGTAGTAACCTGACAGTGTATAAAAATAATTCCAGGTCAGGGAAGAGCTCGGCAGTCCAGAGCGACTTTCTAACGGCGTGAGGCGGCTACTTTCTGCCCCCACGCCAAGGCGTGCCAGCCAGGCAGAGTACGCCGCTGCTGCAAAGACATCCCCCCCTAAATAACTTGCTTTGAGTGCCTGTTGTTTCTGCTCGCGGCCGGTTGTCTCATCGGTGGTATGGTTTAAGTTTTGCCAGTCAAATGCATGGCCTTTAGTACGGGCTCCCAGGCGTAGTAGTTGCTGCTTACCCAAGGGAGCAAAGCCACTTTCTAAATAAAGCGCTTCGGTGTCGAAATCGAGGTAGCCATATAAACCGGGTAGCCAGTTGGTTTGTTCCAAAGCCTTACATTGCAAAATACCAAAGGGATAGCTAACTTTACTTGTGGGAATGTTGGCTGCCAAGCGATATTCGCGGTAAGCTGCAAGGGGATGTAAGGCCACAAGGAAGAAAAACACAAAATTATACAGTGTATAATAAAATATACACCGTATAGTAATTTTATACGCCGTATAATAACTAAAGGTATGCCACAGCACTTGATTCGACACTGTATCATTAAAATTCATACCCGAGAGAAAAAATCCCCTGCCATTTGCTCATGGGCAAGGCGGTCTTTAAATTATACGGTGTAGCCCAGTCAATCTTAAAAAGCAGTCCCGGGAAAAGGGCAATGCGTATGCCCAGGCCGTATGAAATATAGAGTTCTTCGGTGCGGGCCATATCGGGGCGAAAAGCGCGCCATGAGCCCGGCTTATCGGTGATGCCACCTAAATCCACAAAAAGCACGCCTGAAAAACCCCGTATCATCCACGGTACGGGAAAACCAAAGATGAGAGCATCTAAAAAAGGATAGCGCAGTTCTATATTAGTTAGCGCCATGGTAGTCCCCTTTAGGGAAAGAAAAGGATAGCCGCGGATGGTATTAAAGCCGCCAATTTGCCAGGGAAAGTAATCGTATTGCGGGCCGCTGGTATGCCCGGCGGAAAGGCGCCAGGCAAAGACATAGCGTTTGCCAAAAAAGAAGTAACGGCGGGCATCTAAACTCTGCCGGGTATAGACAAAGTCGCGTCCGCTGACATTTACCGTTTGTTCGGCCACATAGCGAATGGCCCAACCAGTTAATGGGCCAAAGTAAGAATAAACCGCATTGTTGTAGTTAACCGCCATATTGAGACTATTGATATTGGTAAAAATATCCTTGCGCCGATAATTGAGCGGCAGTCCTTTGTAATAGATTTCTTCGTAGCGGCCAATTTCGATTTGGCCGGCTACTGAGAAAAAAGGCGTAAATGGAATTTGGGCGGTGGTATAGACTCCATAGCGAGAGGTACTGTAGATAAAGGTCGGAAAATAGAGAAAGTCATTGAGTGAGGCTAAGTTGGTTAAGTTAAAGATACTAAAATAATTAGATACCCGGTAAGCACCAAAAAACCAGTTAATCCGATATTTTAGAAAGCCATAAGATATATTAAAATTAGCTGCTTGGCGGTTAGAGAGATAATCTAAGAAAGTGCTAATTTGGTGGTCGCCGGTATAGTCAGAGGCGATAAACTGCAGAAAACCGCCAAAGCCCCAAAAACTGGAGTACTGGAAACCAAAAAACAAAAAGTCGGGTGAAATTTTTAAGCCATAAGCCTCTACTTCCGTGGCACTTAACCCTGCCGGATATACTGGAAATTTCAAGGGCTCATAGTTAACTATAGTTTCATCATAAGGTTGAAAATCCTGTGGCGCCATGGGTGCTTTGCGGATGGCAATATCATAACCTTGCCGGCGGTAGTGAGCAAAAATTAGCAAATCACGTTTGCGAGAAAACATTGGCTCAAAAATAGCGCCCGCAGTATCGCTGATCTGTAACACAGTATTGCTTGCGCGGTCTTTCAAATAGGCATTGCGCGAGCCCGTGTGGTTAGAGACATAGACAATACGGTCATAGCCCGTGGTGCTGTAGTAAATTGGCGTCAATTGTTTGCCGGGTTCAAAGGTGAGCTGCTCTATAGCGCCATTTTCTAAATTGAGTTCATAGATATGATAATTGCTCTCTTCAATATTGCCTTGTGGGTTACGGTTAGAGGAAAACAAAATGCGGTTGCCGTCGGGCGAAAAAGAAGGGTCACGGTCGGCAAAAAGATCGCGGGTCAACCGCTTTAGGGTGGATGTCTCAAGGTCAATCAGGTAAAGATCTGTCTGAGATAGAGAGCTGCCACTGAAGACTGCCTGCTTACCATCGGGGGAGAGCATGGGGTGCTGTACCATATCTAAAGGCAAAGACCAGCTTTTAACGACTTTTTTCTTTTCAATGTCAAATAAAATAAGACGTTCTCTACCCTGGCTGCGGGCAGCAAAGAAAATCTTTTTGGAGTCAGGGGTAAAACTTAAGCGGTTATTGAGTAAATTTAATTGGTAGAATTGCGCATTGTTACCGCCTTGTACTAAAATGGTACCGCGATCTGGCTCTGGCGGGGAGCCTAAGCGGTAATCGGGTGTGCGCTGTATTTCTTTAACTTCACGCAAGACAATAGCAGGAAAAAAATTACGGATGGAGAGATAGACAATTTTACTGCCGTCAGGTGAAATTGCCGGATGCAAATTAAAAAAACTTTCGTCTTCAAAGTGGTCGGTTAACAGTAAGCCCTCTTCTTCATCAAATCTTTTTGAAATCTGCTTAAAATAACGGCGTTTAACCCAAAGCCGCCAGCCTTCATCAAATTGTTTTAGCGAGATACCGAGATTAACCCGAATGGCCTCTTCAATGCCCCGCTGGTCGCGTAGGTCACGCAGAATTTCGCCAATTTTTTCCGTGCCCCAGGTTTCGTCAATATAACGTAAAATGGATTGCCCTCCTTTGTAAAAGATAAAACCATTCATGACCCGGTATTCTGTCATCATTTCTATGGTAGGCAGGGTTTCGGTAAGCGCCGCATCGCGCAGCATCATATCGGCAGATTCATCCCACCCAAGAGAAAAATATTCTGCCATACCTTCGATAAACCACAGGGGTGGTTGCGCTGCATACGCCGAGGCAAATAAACCGCTGAAACCGCCACCCAATAAAATATCATATTGAAAGGCGTGTACTAATTCATGGGTGACTACGTGGCGAAATTCGTCATAAGAGCCCATAAAGGGAACAGCAATGCGCTTTTTAATTCGTTCGGTAAATCCCCCCGTGCCTTCGTCAATGGACTCCCAAATAATATTTGTCGCTTGAAAATGACCATGGGAAGGATAGACAAAAATAGGAATTACTTGACTAAGATGGTGTTTGAGCTTTTGGCTGAGTACAATATTAGCTTCTTCGGCATAGAGTAAAGCTAAGCGAGCTATTGTATCATAACCCGGGGGGTAATAGACATCAAAATTCTCGCCTTTGAGTACTTGCCAATCAATGGCTTCCCAGGTAACTTTCATTCCGCTGGCATGGTGTAGGCCTATTGGCCACAGCATGGCAAGTACCAATAACCCTATAGCCGCGCGGCTTTGTTTCATCTGCAGTCAGGCATGGCACAGCCTCGCCGTTGTCAAATTACTTCCCGCCATGTCTCAAAATTGTTTTTATGGTATCTCTGTGGTAAATTTGATGCAAAAAAAAAGTTATATTTCGGGCATATATTCTTAAAACAGGCGGGAAAATGGCGCATACTGAGGAACACCGCAAGCACCCCTTAGAGAGGTTTCTTGAGTTAGTACACTTAGAAGTACGTGAAACCATTGCTATAATTTTATATGGCGCTTTAATTGGCTTTTTTAATTTAGTGGTGCCCATTGCTGCCTCTGCTCTTATCAATACCATTGCTTTTGGTACCTTATTGCAACCTTTAGTGGTGCTTACCTTACTGGTGCTTTTCTTTCTGTTGGTTTCGGGCGCACTGTCAGCCATCCAAATATATTTAATGGAGATGATGCAGCGGCGTATTTTTCTGCGTTTGTTTTTGCGCTTAGCGGCAAAATATACTCGCTTACCGGCAGCCACGTTTGATGTTTACTATATGCCCGAATATACTAACCGTTTTTTTGATGTGGTAAAACTCCAAAAGTCTTTTACGTTTTTGGTGATGGATGGCACGGCTTTATTACTGACGACCGTTATTGGTTTAGTTATTATCTCTATTTATCATCCGCTGTTTATCATGTTTAATTTCTTTTTTCTATTTACTGCAATTTTTGTGCTTATTTACTGGATGGGCCAAGGCGGTATCCGCAGTGCGATAAATGTATCTCATGTTAAATATGACTCAGCTGCCTGGCTACAAGAAATTACCCGCAACCCCCGGGTTTTTAGAACCGGCTGGGGTAGTGATTATGCTTTAGAGCGCGCCCGCGAATTAGGCGATCGCTACCTTAACAGTGAACAGCGGCATTTTCGTATTGTGTTGCGCCAGTCGATCGGCTTTCTGATACTGCGGGCTATTTCACACAGTACCATTCTTGGTATTGGTGGCTATCTGGTGATGAATGAAAAATTAACTTTAGGTCAGTTGGTTGCGGCAGAACTGATTATATCAGGAGTACTCTCGTCTCTGGGTAAATTTTCAAAATTTTTATCGAATTTCTATGATACCATGGTAGCCCTGGATAAGACCGGTCATCTTACTGACCTGCATGATGAAGATGAAACGGGTCTGGCAGTTCATTTTGCCTCTAAGCCGGTTAAAGTAGAAATTAAAAAACTGCGGCTGCAGAGTCATGAGAGTGATCGCTATATTGATCTGGAAATGTCAGTCAAGCCGGGTGAAACGGTGGCCATTACCGACTATGACGGCGATGCTAAAAATCTGTTATTTGATATCCTCGGTGGTGAAATTGAGCCGCCACTTGGTAAAGTATTCTATAATCATGAGGATATAAAGGAACTGAACAAACGCGATTTACGCTCTGAAGTCATGCTCATCCGCGATACCGAAACCTTTGCTGGCTCCATTTTTGAAAATATAACTTTAGGACGCTCTGAAATTAAATTAAGCGAGGTCAGTATGGCTATTGATCTCGTCAATCTAACGAAGGCTTTTAGTCGCTTTCCCAGTGGGTTAGATACTATGTTGTTGCCAAGCGGAGCACCTTTAAGTAGCGATGAAAAACGTCGTCTCTTGATTGCCCGGGCTTTAGTGATGCGGCCCGGCATTTTACTCATCGATGAAGCGCTCGATACCATTGACGATGAAGTAATCTTAGCGCTAAAAACTCGCTGGTTTGATACCCAAAAAACTCCCACTATGATCATTGCTTCGCAGAACCCCAATGTACTTTCTATGTGCAGCCGGTGTTACAATTTTTCGGGCAAGGCCAGTTTCATTGGCAAGTCGGTTCGTAAACGGAGGTCAACATGATCACCGCAAAAGAAAAGTCAATTTACCAGCAGCTAATGGGGCGTGTCGCCACCCCCCACGCCTTAAAAAAGGGGGCCATTGTGAGTAGCTCGTTAGTTGTGGGCTCAATTGTTATGATGTTCTTTATTCCCTGGCAGCAGACTACTTTTGGTATGGGTCGGGTTGTCGCGTATGCACCTTTAGACCGCCAGCAGTTTATTGAAGCGCCTATTGAAGGCCGTGTGGCCAATTGGCTGGTAAACGAAGGGGCGCATGTCAAAGCGGGGGATGTCATTTTAGAAATGACAGATAATGACCCTGATATTATCCAGCGCTTAGAACAAGAACGGCTGGCTATTCAAAACCGGATTACGGCTGCTGAGTTGCGGGTTGAAAGTTTAAAATCCCGTATTGCTTCTTTGCAAGAAACTCTGACTAATGCTGTTGAAGCTGCCGAAAACCGCAAACAAATGGCCTTACAGCGTGTGAAAGCGGCCGAACAGGCCTTAGATGCTGCCCAGGCCCAGTATGAGACTTCCAAATTAAACTATGATCGACAAAAAGAATTAGAAGAAAAAGGGTTAACTTCCAAGCGTAATTTAGAATTAGCGGAATTAGAACTAAAGCGTTCGGCAACCGAGTTAGAAAGGGCACGCGCTTCTCTCAATGCCGCGCGGGTGGAACAGAGCGCCTTTCTTGCTGAAAGAAATCGGACGCGCACCGATATTAGCGCCCAGATCAATGATGCGCGTGGCGCATTGGCAGCGGCGATGTCGGAATTAGCTTCTGCGCGCGCTGCTTTACCACAGGTTGATATGCGTTTAGCCCGGCAATCGGCGCAGGTGGTACGTTCACCCCGGTCTGGCACGATCATGCGCTTTCTTGTAAAACAGGGAGGGGAACTCTTAAAAGCTGGGGAACCCGTGGCGGTATTGATTCCCGATAGCGCTGAGCGCGCGGTAGAGCTCTACATTGACGGCAATGATATCCCCCTTATTTCTGTAGGGCGGCAGGTGCGCTTACAATTTCAGGGGTGGCCAGCCCTACAGATGTCTGGCTGGCCGGGGCTGGCTTTTGGCACCTTTGGCGGTACGGTGGCCTTGGTGGATGTCACTGACAATGGCACGGGTAAATTTCGCATTTTGGTTGTGCCAGATGAAGAAGATGAGTGGCCCTCAGAACAATACTTGCGCCAGGGAGTGCGCGCTAAGGGGTGGATTTTTCTCAATCGGGTGTCTTTAGGGTATGAGATTTGGCGTATTTTCAATAATTTTCCTCCTGAGATCCCTCACTTGGTAGAAGAATATAAAAAGAAAGGAAAATTATGAGGCGGATATTATCCATCCTGCTGGGCTTATCACTGCTGCTCTTTTCGTCTGCGTTGTTTGCCCAAAAGAAATCCTCTGGGCCGCCCATGGTTAGAGAAAAAACCATGGATACCCACCAGCATTTTGAATGGGAAAAAAATCGCGAACAGATACTGCCTTACTTTGATAGTCGCTTAGAAACCGCCGAGCCCATTTTATTAGATACAGTCATTCGTTCTATCGAGGCAAATTTTCCGCTGATATTGGCAGCAGAGCGCATGATCTCGGCTGCTGATTTTGAGTTT
>CALHRC010000151.1 GCA_938038265.1 uncultured bacterium | reverse complement strand
AGTCCCCGAAGTTTTAAGACAATTGTTTTTTTGTCAGATTCGTGTATCTTTAAACGATATTCGGGGGGATAGGTTTATTGATGGGATTAATTATGTTTAGAAAGTCTGTTTTTTTGCTTAATTTTTTGCTTAAATAGAATGAATTCCTTGAACCATGGTAGGGAATTCCATACCAAGAAAGCCATCCCCATGAGACATAATCTCGTTTTTTAGTAACTAATAAGCCCCCAAGGGGGATGTAATCCCGCTTGTATTCTAAAAGAATTCCTAAATAAACTACGCTTATATAAACTAATCTGTACCCCCAAAGTCCGTTAGCCCCCCGACTTTTACCATAGTTTGCTATAAAATTCAATACGATGTTCAGCAATTCCCTAAGAAGCATGGTTGGAATCTACCAGCTATCCGCCTTTCGTAACTTACTAAATAATTGTGCCCATATAACACTGTAAAGTGCAACCAAATCAGGCCGATAATAGAACATGATACGCCGGTTGGCCTTATTGCTTACCCTGGTCAGCTCATTATCGGCGACCTTGAGGCTCGATTATTATTACGACCAGTCAGAAATGTACACCAAATTTTCCGATTGGATACCCAAGCGGCTACACCAGTGGCAACCGCAGCATGTCGAAGATTTCTTTTTACTGTACAGCCTCAAGCAATACTATGGCGAAGAAGAATTACGCCGGAATATTTTCTTTCTGAAAATTGCCCTTCAGAAAAGGTTCCGCCATCCCGCACAGGCGCTGGCTAAAATTGAAACTCCTGAACAGTACCATAAATACCGACTGATGATCTTTATGCACATTAACTTAAAAATCATGCGCTCGTACCTGCGCATTGGCTCGCTTTATGACAAGCGCCATCTTTATTTTTACAATCTGGATTTCGCCGATGAGCTGAAAAATTCATTTCGCATTGCCGAGGGGTTTTACCGCGAAGCACTGCCTTATTGGGAAGAGGCCCGGCGTCTGGCAAAAGAGGCTTCAAAATATGATTTCGAGCTTGACCTCGGGTCTCTGGAATCCATCCGCCATGAGATCATGACCGGCGACATTGACTTTGGTAAATATACTGCAAACCATCTGGCAAGACTAAAACAGAAACAAACCGCTGTAGATGATTTTCTGCGCCAAATGAACAACTGAGTTTCGGCTGCGATGACTTACCGATACATTTTGGTATTAGGTTCTAACTGCGCCGATCGCGGGGCTTATCTAAAACAGGCTATCCGACTGCTGGAAAATAACCGCCTGAAGATTCTGCGCAGTACGGCCGTATTAAAAACCGCGCCAATTCTGGTGCGTAACCAACAGAGTTTCCTGAACCAGGGTCTGTTGGTAGCAACCGACCATCGACCAGATGAGCTGCTGGGTGTCACCCGCTTATGCGAGCAACAAGCCGGACGGCGCCAGCGTATTCGCTATGGCCCGCGTGAAATTGATATTGATATTGTCTGGTGGTCTGAAGGAAGTTATACATCTTCAGAGCTGACCATCCCCCATAAATATAATCGGGCACGACATTGGGTACGCCGCTTCATGGCAGAACTGTTACCGCAGGAAGTAGATAACGAAACAGGAGTTCAATATATGAGCATGGGAGTAAAGCCAATCCAGAGGGTGCAACATTTTCTCGCTAAAAAACAGGCTGGCGAGAAAATTGCCATGGTTACCTGCTATGACTATACTTTTGCCCGCCTGCTTGGCCGTACCTCGGTGGACTGCGTTTTAGTAGGCGATTCTCTGGGCAACGTCATCCAGGGTGAGCGCAACACACTGCCTGTTACCCTCGAGGATATCATTTATCACGCCCGTGCAGTACGACGGGCTCTGCCTGACGCTTTTATCATTGGCGACCTGCCTTTCCTGAGCTACCAGACCGGGGTTGCTGGCGCCATTGCGTCTGCCGGGCAGTTGATCAAAGAAGCCCACTGCGACGCAGTTAAACTTGAGGGGGGGATGTATTTTCTAGAAACAGTCCAAGCTCTTAACGAATGTGGCATTCCCGTCATGGGACACCTGGGCCTTACACCCCAGTGGGTGTTGCGCTTTGGTGGCCACCGGCTACAGGCTAAAACCAGAGAAGCCGCCCAACGACTGCTTACTGAAGCCCAAGCGCTTGAAAACGCTGGCTGTTTTGCGCTGGTACTGGAAATGGTGCCGGCAAGCGTAGCGGCGCAATGCTCAAAACAGCTGACAATTCCAGTCATCGGCATTGGCGCCGGGGCCGGCACCGATGGCCAGGTACTGGTACTAAGCGACCTATTAGGGCTCGACCCTGATTTTAAACCACGTTTTGTGCGCCATTTTGCCCGATTAAGCGAACAGGTAATTGCCGCTGTCGAACAATACTCGGCTGCCGTCCGGGAGGGTTCGTTTCCCTCGCCGGAAGAAAGTTTCCAGAACCCTGTTGAATGACTATGGCAGCCTGGGTGTATATGCTACGCTGCGCGGATGGCACCCTCTATACTGGCGTCACTTTGGATGTGCAGCAAAGACTGCGGGTACATAACTCCGGTAAAGGAGCGAAATATACCCGCAGCCGCTTACCGGTTAAGCTAGTATATAAACGACGCTGCCTGAATTTACCCGAGGCCTTGCGCTTTGAAGCTTTAATCAAAAAACTAACCCGCTCCCAAAAAGAAACCTTGGTTACAGGAGAGACAAAACTTACCCGGCACTATCTTTTACAAACTGCAGGAAGTAAACGGGCGCGCCCTCGGAACGCTTAAGCTCTTCAAAATAACTGCGCGGCCGTCCCGCTATTTCAGGTAGAATAACCCCAGGGCCATGTACATTGCGCCAAAACCGGTTATGTTCCAGTAACAGTAATACTTCTTCAAGGTAGGGATAGAAATCTGTCGCAAACTCCAGCAGCGCACCGCAATGGCTAATTTCCGTCAAGGTATTGAGTAGCTCTTGCGACATAAAACGGTGCTTTTGGTGGCGCAATTTTGGCCAGGGATCGGGGAAGTTAATGGTGATGCTGTGAAATGTTCCCGGGGTAAAAACTCCCTGAAAAAACCAGCTGACATCGAGCACCATCCAACGGATATTTTCTAAGCCCTGCTGCTGTTGCCTCTTAACGCAGCGCAGCACCCTTTTGCGTTTTTTCTCAAGGGCAATAAACAGTTCTGTGGGTGCTTGGGCGGCGCGCTGCAGGGTAAATTCACCCCAGCCGCTGCCGATTTCAAGATGACGCTTAGGGTACTGCGGGTACATCCTACTGAGATCATAAGGCATCTCGTGGGGATTAAATTCCATCCCATAGCGGGGTGTAAGGGCATTTTTGCGTTGCAGGATTTGCGCAAGTTTTTCCCGCAAAGGCGAAGTAATCACGAGTTTTAGGTTTTGCGGTTTTTCAGGTTATAGCGAACTGAAATAACGGTGCCCAGTGTGCCTTCATCCATATTGTGGGTTAGTTTACCTTCTTTATTGTGGAACAAGATCATAATGGCATCGGCCAGACCAGTTACAATGCGCAAGCCGCGACCAAAGCGGTTATATTCGACTATTTGGCCACCGACCGGTACCTTGCTTGAAACCTGGGAACGATAGCGTTTTAAACTTTCCAGAAAATCACTTAGGGTTTCGCCTTCAGGCAGCTCTTGTTGTACCTGCGGCAGATTAAAACCACCTCCGTAATCCATCACGCTGATAATCGCATATCCAGAAGAAATTTTATAACGCAACACAATATGTTCCGAACACCCTTTCTCATAGGTGGCGATAATTCCATTGGAAATGAGTTCATCGCAGATTAGCGTCAGTTCAAAGCTCTGCACATCACCTAAACCAAGTCGCTCACTTTTGTTCTCAAAGTATTCCCGGACAATGGACACGGCAGCCAGGTCAGCAGGCACAAAGCAGACGCCTTCTTTACTGCCATCAGGCACTCCATAACTATCGCAACTATGCGACCACTCGAAGAAATAGACGTCGCGGTAGTCAGGTAACGGTACAGTC
Source organism: uncultured bacterium (assembly GCA_938038265.1). Taxonomy (GTDB): domain Bacteria; phylum Spirochaetota; class Leptospiria; order Turneriellales; family Turneriellaceae; genus CALHRC01. The sequence goes on along the minus strand of CALHRC010000151.1, from coordinate 10,778 downwards.
GCCAAGAATGCGGCCCTTCCTTTTCGTTTTATATTTGCGACCATTTTCCCTCGGCTCGGAACTTTTCGGTTTGTGTTCCCTTCATTTTCATTAGTTTAAAGTATCGTCTTCAGCACCGGGTCAACTTGACAGTTACCGCCTGTCGGCTGCCTGAGACCATTAAGCTCACTCGCGCAGCTTGCGCGCCAGGGCGATTGTAGTCTTTAGTCGCTCCCGCACCCGATCATAGCCAAGTAGTTCAAGATAAACAGGCAACTCAAGCCCTTCCATCTTACCGGTAGTAGCAATCCTCAAGGACATAAACAGGTTTTTACCTTTTTGCCCGCTTACCCTACCGGTTTCCTCCATTTTGGCTTTGATCTGGCTTGCTGTAAAACTCTCCTTATCTATATCTATTAGACGAGAGAAAGTTTCAGCAACAACAAGAAAAAAATCTTCTTTCATAAATTGTCTTGCAGAGCTGTCAACATTTTTAATTTCAAAAGGAGTATAAAAATCACCTATATAACGTTCTATTTGCTGGTAATAATCAAGATAGACCCGCAGGCTCAGTAGGATGGAGCGCAGCCTCTGGTTATTGGCATCCATTTCATCTGCAGGCACGACAGCAACAGCTTTGACAAAAGGAAGTATTTCGCGGATATACTCATCGTCAGCGGTGGAACGGATATGCTGGTTAGAGAGCCAGTTTAATTTTGATTTCGCAAAAAGGAATTTCTCCAATTCATGGGAGTTTAATTTCGCAAATTCAACATCCTGCGCCTTACTCAGGTCAAAGACATCAAACATAGCCGGACTTTTAGAACAGCGGGCCACGTCAAAAACCGATTCCAGCGTTGCCATGGTCATAAATTCCTTGCCATCCGGTGGCGACCAACCCAGCAGGGCCATATAGTTGTTAAACGCCTTAGGCTGGTAACCAAGGTCCCGAAAAGCAGTTATCGCAGTAGCGCCATGCCGCTTAGAGAGTTTCTTGTGGTCACTGCCGACAATTTCGCTGACATGCGCCCAGGCAGGCTCTGGCCAACCAAAGGCATTATAGATCATAATCTGCCGGGGGGTATTCGACAGGTGACCCACACCGCGGATAACATGAGAGATCTTCATTAGGTGGTCATCGACGACAACGGCGTAATTGTAGGAAGGGAAACCATCCGACTTGACAATAATGAAGTCACCGATGAGCGAAGTGTCAAAGCGCACCTGGCCCTGCACGATGTCGTCAACGACAATTTCGCCTGATGGACAGCGAAAACGGATTGTGTACCCCATTGCCTGGGATATTTTTTTCTGTATTTCTTCTTCACTGAGGTTGCGGCACTTGCCGTCATAGACCGGCGGCAGACCCATTGCCTCGCGCTGCGCTTTTTTGGTTTCTAATTCTTCGGCAGTACAAAAGCAGCGGTAGGCTTTTTTTTGTGCCAATAGCTCCTCGGCATATTTGGCATAGATTTCAAGACGCTCGGATTGCCGGTAGGGACCATAAGCGCCACCCACTTCAGGGCCTTCATCCCAGGACAAATGTAACCATTTCAGTGAATCGAGTACCTGATGATAGCTTTCTTCCGTAGAGCGCTCCTGGTCGGTATCTTCAATACGTAAGATAAACTTGCCGCCCTGGGCCCGGGCGTACAGGTAATTAAACAGCGCCGTGCGGGCGCCGCCAACATGCAGGTAACCAGTGGGGGAGGGAGCGAATCGGGTACGAACCTCTGACATAACAGACTGGTTTCATTATGGAAACAGCCCGTCAACTAAGAGGCTGTCAGAGACTGTGGGCCGCCTGCTTGAGTATTTCAGCTTGCAGGTTAGGATCTTCTGCCTTGAATATAAAAGCGCCGGCAACCACCATATCCACCCCCGCTTCGGCCAGACGGGCAATGTTTTTTTCCGTAACCCCCCCATCCACTTCGAGGATCACCTCATGGTCGCTCTGCTCGGCGCAGCGTTGTCTGATTTCAGCAAAACGCGCCAGACGATGCCAGGAATTCTGTAGGAATGGCTGGCCATAATAGCCCGGCTCCACAGTCATGAATAAAAATAAATCAAAATACGGGTACAAGTCTTCGAGGATATCCACCGGAGTTGAGGGCTTAAGTGCCAAGCCGGCTTTAATGCCTGCTTTGCGGATTGTCTCGGCTAGGCGTATCGGGGCTTTCGCCGCTTCATAATGAAAGGTGATATTATGGGGCTCAAGGGCAAAATATTTGGGCACTTCTTTTTCGGGATGCTCCACCATCAGGTGTACATCCAATGGGATTGGTGTCTCTCGTTTAACCGCCTCAGCAACCTGCTCGCCAAACGTCAGGGCCGGCACAAAATGCCCATCCATGATATCAAGATGGATAAAATCAATTTCAGGTTTTTTTAATTGCTGCAAAGTTTCTCCCAGACGCGTCAACGGTGCTGCAAGGATGGATGGCGAGACCAACATTAGACATCCCCACTGCGCAACTTAAGGATCTTCAAAGGCTTAACCTCGTTAACAGCGACCTGCTCTTCGGCAAGCAGTGAGGTAGCGCCTTCAGGAACGGCAACAGCCTGCGCCGGTTTGGCTGTGGCAAAAAATCCATCATAAACTTTAATTTCTTCCTGGGTACGCAGGAACAGCGGCACCGGTTGGTTTGTAATTTTCAAATACCAGAAACTCTGCTCTTCGCTGGCCCCGCCGGGGAAAGCCGCGTCGCTGACCAAGGTCACAATTTTGTCTGCGGCTACTTTTTCAGGCGCCAGCCAGATAAAACGAAATGGCAATTCATTTTCCGCTAAAGCTGGATTTCGTTTTTTAGGGAAACGATAGCGTGTTATTTTTGCCAAAAGTTCATCGGGGATGGCTGTCACCGTAACCAAGCCATCCTCTTCGGGCAGATCAGTCATAGCGACTTCGTTTAATACCAACGGCAGCTTAAGTTCATAGGCAGCCCGGGCGGCAATTCTCACCGGCACACTATTCATCACGGGAACCTTGGCTGCCTGCCCCTTAGGCGGCGGTCCGGCGGAGACCAGAATGCTGACTGGGGCATTGGGTGTTACCATGGTGCCCGCCGGCGGATGTTGCTCTAACACTTCACCTTTCGGTTTTTCAGAAGTTACCCGGGTGACCGTACCGCGCTGCAGCTTAAAGGTACGCCCACCGACAGGAATGTTCCCGATGATACCATCCACCAAATCTTCGCTAATGCCAACTAGCAGGGGGACGGCTACGACACTTTCACTCTGGTTGACCAGCAAAGTCAGTTTCGCGCCTTCTTTGACCACTTTGCCCGCCGGCAGACTCTGGGCCATGATAAACCCCAAAGGATATTCTGTTGAGTAGTAGCGTTCCAGGTTCACTTTGATGCCCAGGTCACTTAGTCGGTTGTATTCCTCTAAAAACAGCTTGCCTACCACTGCCGGCACGGTTACATCCTGCTTGACTGAAACACGCATGGTAATAATAATGAAACCGGCAATAAAGAAAAGCGAGAGGCCAAGGAAGTAAAAAATGGCCACGCGGGCAAAACCTGTCAGATAGCGAAAGCGTTCATCGCGGCGCTGTTTTTTTTCTGCGGGGGTTAGTTTTTTGCCATGGGTCATGGAACATGGCTGTAGTTATTCCCTGCGGCGTAAAGCGCATTCAGAATTAGCTAGATGAGTAACCTTCCAAGCAATCTCTACCATGGGTGTTAAATGAAGTCTGCGCAGGGCAACCTTGCCCTGCTCTTAGGATTCCTGAACTCAAGCGGCTTACATCCCCCAAAGGGTTTGTTAGTTACTAAAAAACCGCGATTCTCTCATCGGGGGATATCCTCTGCTCATTGATTTCCATTCTCTGGGGGGAATTCCCTACCAGAGATGTGACATAATGTAAGTTTTTAGTAACTACAAACCTTTACGTGAAAGGAACTGCAGCGGGGCGAAAGGGGATATTTTACAAAAAAAGCGGGGCATCGAGCCCCGCTGCGAGTGTCACTATGGAGAGTCAGAGGAAAACTATTCTTGCAACTTAGGTACCACCATTGCACAATATCGAGTCCTGCTGTAAAGATGTTTTATAGTAATCCTGCTTTCTCATAAGAGCCCGTGAATTCCAAGAATAACGGTGGCGATCAATACCCCCAAATGATTCACTTACCCATTTACGACGAGTAAAACTGCGCTCTAACAACAAATTAATGGTCAAATGGTATTGGATTTTTTCAAGCAGCAGATCCGGGTTACCCAGACGCGGGAACAGGTCATCTGCGCCCATCTGCAACGCCTGGGCGCGGGTAATCCCACTACTCGCTGGATATACAAGCAAAACCGGCACATCGCCATAACTTACCCTAAATTCACGGATGAGATTAGCAGTTAAGTCACTGCCGGCAGACATCTCCAGCAAAACTAAGTCTGGTTTCGTAGGAATTTCGGCAAGCAGCTTGACGGAACGCACGAAAATAGTATCTGCATAGCCTTTGAGCAGAAACTCAAGGTACTCATGTAACCCACTCCCGTGGTGGATGATATATACGGTTTTCATTGGTTTACCCGTTATAGTTTTAATATATATCAATTACCACAAAAAATCAATACTGCTGCAACTTTATTTTTATTATGGCAACCGCACCCCCCCAAACAATCCCTCGCGCGGGGAAAGATAAGGCATCTTTATGTTCAGGAATTCCTGAACATAAGGTAAATTTTTTTGCTAACTGGCAACCTTTAGCTGCCACGAGTTGCCAGTGCCAGAATAAGAGCGTTAGCGAAGTGGCTTTAGTTTAGACCCCGGGAATGTTTGTGGGGCATAGAAACCACTGTCACACTAACGCTGCAGTACATACAATGCAATGGAGACAGCCACTGCCGCATTGAGGGAGTTCTGTGCATTGGATATTGGGATCGATATACTTTGGTGCACGCTGGTATGACAACCTGCAAAGCCGCTGCCTTCGAGACCCGCAACCAAACCCATGGTATCTGGTTTGCGGCAGAGAGCGACATCCTCCCCCTGCATATCGAGCAGGAATAGATTTTCATTTTTTTGAGACAACAGATCTTTTAGGGGCGGGCCAGAAAAAAAATCCAACTGAAAGAGTGCACTGCCAGCCCCGCGCGCAGCTTTAGGCAGAAAGGGCAAGGCTGCACCGGCGAGCAGCACGATATGGCGCACTCCAAAGGCAGCCGCACTGCGCAGCGTTGTACCGATATTTACCGGATCTTGAAAAGGCAAAAACAACGTAAGACCAGCGGGCAGCTTGCCGTCCCATGGCGGTATCACGGGCAGACTGAGCAGTGCCAGTGGCGAGCCCACCTGTTGAAAGTCTAATTGGCGAAACAGGGCAGCGGGTAATATATAAGTCGGATGGTTTAGACCGGCCGGAATCCCCTGCCCCGCCTGGTAGATCCAGGCCTCAAGTCTCGCCTTCTCTGGATCCGCTTGAATTTCCCGGATGAGCCGACTGCCACCTAACAAGAAGCGACGCTGTTCGCGGATATCTTGGGAGCGGTCAAGGCGGCGTAACTTGCGGAAAAATGAGTTTTGTTCGCTGGTAATTTCCCGCAAAGGCATTACCCGAAAACAATTGTTTTATTGCCGTGGCGGATCACGCGGTGCTCGAGATAGGCGCGCAGCGCCGATGCCAGTGCTAACACTTCAAGGTTACGGCCTTTTCTTTTAAGATCATTTTCGGTATCGCGGTGGGTTACGCGCTCCACCATTTGCTCGATGATAGGCCCTTCGTCGAGCTCTTCCGTGACAAAGTGCGCCGTGGCGCCAATTAACTTAACGCCACGCTCAAATGCTTGCCGGTAGGGGTGTGCCCCTTTGAAGGATGGCAAAAAACTATGGTGGATATTTATGATATCCTTACCAAAGCGCGATAGAAAATCTTTCGATAGAATTTGCATGAAACGCGCGAGCACAAGAAAATCCGCGCCGGCAGCAATTTTCAAGATTTCAGCTTCTGCCTCTGCTTTCGGGCGGTTTTTCATTTCAACATAGTGAAAGGGAATTCCATGAGACTCGGCCAGTTTTTCACAATCCCGGTGGTTACTGATGATAAAGGGGATGTCAGCTCTAAGCTCACCAATACGTTGGCGGTAGAGAATATCTGCTAAACAGTGATCATTACGCGACACCAAAATCCCCATTTTAGGTATATCTTCTGATTTTCTCACTTCAACTCGCCCTGACAGTTCTCCGGAAAGTTGTTCGATACCTTGACAAAAAGCAGTAAACTCTCCATGGTACAATTCAACGACGATCCGCATGTAAAACACGGCGCCGCCAGCTTCTTGCTTGCCAGTAGCGTGCTGGTCAGATTGCACGATATTACCCCCCAGGCGAAAAATTGTCTGGGAGACAAGAGCAATAATACCTGGTCGATCGGGGCAGCGGATAGATACGATAGCGTGGATCATGCAACCTCCAATGCAAGATCAATCCGATTAAAAAAAACAGGCCAATTTTCCAATGCTGTTTCTGCCAGAGAAATTTCTGACAAATTAACCGGAAAAGCTGGCACGGTATTGGCAGCTAAAAGACCCAGATAGGTGCCGCTTTTTTCTGGCATAATCGGCCTAAAATAACAGAGCAGCACGACAATGCCCCGCAGGATCGTATTTAGAAACGGAGCAACCATGGCCGGCTCTTCTTTCGCCATTTTCCAGGGGCTATACTCTTCCACCAGTTTATTCAGCAGCCGACTTAACTCAAACAGCGCTTCAATGGCGGCATGAAACTGGAATTTTGCAAAAGCCTCATGGTAGCGTCTCGCCATTTCAGGTAACAGCTCGTTTATTCCAGAAGCGCATTCATGAAGTGGCAGATTTCGTGGTCCCGCTTGGTATTTTTTCAACATGGAAAGCGTGCGCTGCAACAAATTGCCGAAATCATTAGCCAGGTCTGTATTCAGACGATTCTGCAGCGTTTCTTCAGTAAAGCGGGCATCACTGCCAAAGTGCATTTCCCGCATTAGAAAATAGCGCAGCGCATCTTCACCAATTTTTGCGGCCAACGCAACCGGATCAAGAGCGTTGCCAAGCGATTTTGACATCTTTAAATCTCCCATACCGAGCCAGTAACCATGTACTACTAACTGGCGGTACAGCGGCACTTCTGCTGCCATCAGCATGGTCGGCCAGAAAATAGCATGCGGTTTTAAAATGTCTTTCGCAATCATGTGGATGGCATTTGGCCAGAAAACGCGGTAACCTTCCCCATCGGGATAGCCGGTCGCCGTCAGGTAATTCAGCAGGGCGTCGAACCAGACATAGGTGACAAACTCACTGTCAAAGGGCATGTCAATCCCCCAGGAGAGACGTTTCTTGGGACGTGAAATCGACAGATCTTCTCCTTGTTTGATCAACTCATCAATGGCGCCTAAGGCTTCATTGCGATATCCAGCAGGATATATGAAATCGTGGTTGGTTTCTATATGCTGTTTAAGGGCAGGTAAATATTTTTGCATACGAAAAAAATAATTTGTCTCACTAATTGGCTCGGGTGGTTTCAGGTGGTCAGGACAATTTCCTTCAGGTGTAAGTTCTTTTTCTGTTAGGTATCTTTCACAACCAAAGCAGTAGTTCCCTTGGTATTCGCTGGTGTAGATATCCCCCTTGTCGTAAATTTTCTGTAGGATCAACTGCACGGTTTTTTTATGCCGCTCTTCTGTCGTGCGGATAAAATCATCATTGGTTATGTGCAGCTCCCGCCATGTCTGACGAAATAAATTTGAATTGCGGGTGGCAAACTCTGCCGGGGTCAGTGCTTCTTTTTCGGCAGCTTTGACAATTTTATCGCCATGCTCGTCAGTACCGGTCAGAAAAAAAACCGACCTACCTAACTGCCTCTGGTAACGAGCCATGGTGTCACAGGCAATTGTGGTATAGGTATGCCCAAGGTGCGGTCTGGCATTGACATAATAGATTGGCGTGGTGATATAAAAACTGTTACTTGGTTTGTCTGGCACAAAGGAAAACCGAAGCCTACAGCCTGCCCGTCAAGCAGTAAACAGCTAATCTGTTGTAGCCGGCTTAAGCCAAACTCGTATTATTTTCCTGTCAGAAATTAAAGAAAACGCCGATAATGATACAGGATCATGTCTGCCGCCGACAATAAATTGGATGCTGCCGCCCTTGAGGCGCGCAACCGCCTATTCAAACAGGCGCTTGCTGCAGAAGAGAAGCAGGATTACAAAAAAGCACTGGAGTATTACCGTATGTCACTTCAAATCGACGTAAAATTTTTTGACTCATGGCTAAACGCAGGCGCCCTGTATTCTCGGCAGGGCAAAAGTGCCAAAGCTATTGAATGCTACCAGAGAGCCCTGCAGAGCCGGCAGGATAAACGCGCTCTCTACAACCTGGCTTCGGAGTTTTTCAAGATTGCCCGTTATGAAGAGACAAAAAAACTATTGCAGCAGGCCCTTAAACAGGATCGACATTTTCTACAAGCCCACCTTCTTTTAGGGTATGCTTACGGCAAAACTTCAGAAAATGAAAAAGCTGAAATTTCGATAAAGAACGCCTTAAAAATCGAACCGGAAAACCGGCCTGCCATTACGGCCTTAGCGCTGCTCTATTTCCATTCCGGCAAGAAAGAACTCGCGCTGAAATACGTCGATATGCTACTGCTAAAAGATCCCGATGACATCGTGATGCAGAGATTACGCGCCAACCTTACCCTCGACACGGGGGATATCGCCTCGGCCATCGCCACAATGCGGAAAATCGCCGCACGAGATTCGCGACTTAAGTCATTCTACAGCTCCGTACAGCAAAACATGAGCGCAGAACAGGTACGGGAACTCCAGGAGAAACGCCGCGTACTTGAACAGCAACCCGTTAAAACTGAAAAAGATATGTTGGATCTTTCGCTGCTGGCTTTTTTTGCCGGCGATTCGGATAAAGCATTAGGCTATCTGCTGCAGGCCACCGAAAAAAAGTAAACCACGCCAGTGAAAGGCATAGTCCAACAACTGCGCCGCTACCGGCAAGAAATTCTAGCCGAGCTCAATAGTGAAAAAATTCTGAAAAAATTTTGGACTCTGCTAGAACAGTATTACCAAGGTCAATGTTCGGTAACAATCTACGTCTGGCGGGAAGATCTAGGGCGTTTCGCCCCTCTTCATGAAGAAGATCCCCCTGATAAAAAACGTTTTTTTGTATATGAAGATATAATTCTGTGGCTGGGCGATCAAGATCGCCTGTTTGCCCGCCATCATTTTCAGACGTTTGAGGAACTTGCACATATTCGCCAAACGGCCCTGCAGTTTCTCGAACGCACCGAAGGTTATCTTGTCGCACCACTGTCACTCCACAGGTCACTGCTTGCCTTCGTTGTCTTTAGTGAAAAACATCATGGCCAGGTATTTCGCCCTGCGGAGCTGCGTTATTTAGATGAACTACGCAGCGCTACAACCATTGCACTATCAAATGCTTCGTTGTATGAACGGCTCGAAGCCTTTAACCGCTCTCTCGAAGAACGCATAATAGAGCGCACCAAGGAATTACAAGAAGCCCAGGCCATTCTCTCCCAAAATGAAAAACTGGCAAGCCTCGGTGTTATGGTTGCTGGCATTGCACATGAGATCAATACGCCTGCCGGCGTGGTAAATGGCGCTATTGAAAATATCGGGCAGCAGCTGGAACCTCTCTTTGACGAAATTCTCAGGGCAGCTGGTAAAGAAAATCTGAGCCGGGAAATATATCCCTCTTTTGCCGAAGCAATCACTTTAAGTAAAACCCCTCTGAGCGCTAGCGATAAATTCATAAGAGCGAAAAAAATCCGCACCGCACTGGAAGCGACATCCTTTGCTACACTACCCGACATAGAACGCCGCATTGCCTTTATTTTGGAGTACCGCCTTGAACACCGCCAGGATGACATCATGGCGCTTGCGCAGGATGATTTTTCCATTCTTGAAAAAATGCTACTGACTAAACGTAACATTGGCAACATCCGCAACGCCATTGGAAATATTATCCGCATAGTCAAAGCGCTAAAATACTATTCACATCTCGACCAGTCAGCCACTGATGAAGCAGATTTGCGCGAGGGGATTGATAACACTTTGGTTATTCTGCATAACCAGTTGAAACACCGCATTACTGTGATCCGCACTTATGAAAAAGTGCCCCCGATACGGTGTATTGTTGGAGAACTCAACCAGATATGGACCAACCTCATCATGAACGCAGTACAGGCCATATCGGGAGAAGGTAAAATTTATGTCTCTCTCTCACGTCATAATTATGCGGTTCTGCCGGAACCAGGTACAGTGCTTGATGAAGAGCGGATGTCATCTATCCTCGCCGCAGGGGGACAAAACTTTCTTCAGAAAATCACCATCACCGATAACGGTCCGGGCATTCCAGAACATCTAAAATTTAGAATTTTTGATCCATTCTTCACCACCAAAAAACCCGGTGAAGGCACCGGTTTGGGACTGGGGATCGTCAAAAATATCGTGAAGCGCCACGGCGGCGTCATAACACTGCACTCCGAACCGGGACTTACCCGATTCTCTATTTACATACCAGAGAACAACCCTTTCAGTGAATAACCATACAGAAGCCTACCACACCGAAAACCGTTATAGCAGCTCAGCGACGTTCCGATTGCTTGGCCTTGAGCTGTTCCAACCAGGCAAGCATTTCGGGAGTAATCTCCATCGGCGGCGGGGGTAGCTCGTCTGACAGTTCAGTACTTTCTGCCACTTCAGCTGCCGGCGGCATTAGAGCCCGACTAATCATGCGGTACAGCAACCAGATGGCCAACAAAGAAATAGCCAATGCAATCGCATAAGCCAGCGGAC
>CALHRC010000150.1 GCA_938038265.1 uncultured bacterium | reverse complement strand
TTATGTCCCCTGAAGGCTGGTTTCCTGATGGGGAATTCCCCATCATGTTCAGGAATTCCTGAACAAAAGTGGCACTACATCCCCCCCTTGGGCTTGTTAGTGACTCAAAAACTGTATTATGTCCCATGGGGGGCTGGTTTTCTTGATATGGAATTCCCCATCAAATTATGGAATTTTTAAAGCAGTGGTGGGTTGTCATGCTGCTGTCGTTTAAGTCGGCCCTTGCGATAGGGAATGGTTGGGGGATGTATGCTTTGCGTACAGGCAAATCCGGGGCAAAACGGCCGCTTTGTTACATAAGGTCTGAACAACTTTGGGTTTTGAAGAGGTTCTTTAAAAGATCGATCTTGTTCGCGCGGTTAGCGCGGCAATATTGTGGTACATCCTGCACTAAAAAACATGAGACTTTAGCCTGGATTTTTATTTAGTAGGCTTTATTAGGAAAAATAGGGCAGTTTCTGTAGTTATTGTTAGCAGGATAAACATTCCTGCTAAGGCAGAGCTTTATTGTGTGTTTTCTTCCAGCAGGCCGTTGAGGGAGGCCAGCAGAGCATCGAGTGGCACGCCATAGCCCATGCAGATTTGTTCTAAAGTTTCAATTTCATTGATGCCGCAGTGTGAGCAGCCGCCTAAGTGGTAGCTGGCTAATACAAGCCCGGCTTCAGGGTGCATGCGCAGTGCTTCACCCACTGTGGTATTGGGGGTAAATTGGATTTTTTCGGAGATTTCGTTTTCTACCGTTTGGCTCATATTGTATTATTATAATATTTTTGTGGTATCGGCGAGTTTTTTCTTCTGCCGGCTATTCTAACGGGTTTCAAGATAGTGCGGTATAAATGGTACGCCAGGGTGGCGGATAGCCTTCGATTGTGTATTTGCCATCGGGAGAAAGGTTTTCTGCCAGGCTGGGTACATCCGCCCAGGCAGTGCGGCGTTGTTCCGAGGTGGTCAGTTGTATGTGGCTTATGCGTTGTATATGGCGAAAGCCAGCTTTTTTCAGCCATACTTCGAGGGCTGCGGCCGTTGGCACAAACCAGATGCCGCTAACGTTTGCATAGCGTCTGCCGGGTGTCCAGGCAATGGGCTCTTCGCCTGGAACGGTCATCGATTCAATAACTGCGATGCCTTTTTTATCGAGTGCCTGACGGCAGTTTTCGAGAACAGCGACTGGATCGCGGTGGTGATAGACAATACCCATGGCAAGCAGCAGATCGAATGATTTTTTCAGCAAAGTCAGTTCTTGCCAGCCAAGGGGCAGCATATGCAGGCGCTCTTCGCGCGCATATTTCTGTAAGAGTAGAAAGTTGGCATAATAGCGCCAGGTAGGGTCAAGCCCTAAGACCAGCTGAGGGTTATGAGATAGCATGCGGTACATGAAGTAGCCATTGCCACAGCCGACATCGCAGACACGTTTGCCGGTAAGGTTGCCTAATATTGGTGCGATCCGATTCCATTTCATGTCGCTGCGCCATTCTGCGTCAATTTCAATTCCGAAAAGAGAGAAGGGTCCCTTGCGCCACGGTCGAAACACATCTAAGGTGCGCAGTAAAGCCAGACTTTCTTCGGCGGTGACATCTTCGGTTGTGCCAATTCTGACGGTTGGATTTTCATAGTCGAAAGTTGAAGCCTTGATAACCGGGGCCTGATCGAGCGCAGAGAAATAACGGGCAGCTTGTAATTGGTGCAGAGACATTTTTTTCTGCAACGGTAGTTTTAATTTTTCAAGATATTCAGTGAACAGGGGGGGATGTTTCATGCTTTGCGGAAGGCGACAATTGAGGCGAAGTTATACCATTTGAAAAATATCTGCGCGTCGGCAAAGCCGGCATCTCGCAGCAGAGAGAGATTTTCTTCTAAACGGTAGGGTACTAATACGTTTTCAAGAGCGTCGCGTTTACGGGAAATTTCAAGTTCGCTGTAGCCGTTACGTTTTTTGAAGTCATAATAAAGTTCGTGAAATAAGCGTGAGATATCCGAATCGTTCTCAAGAATTTTCTCTGACATAATAAAGCAGCCGCCCACGGTTAGGCTGTCGTGAATTTTTTTAACCAGTGGTAGTCTTTCCAGTGGCTTGATGAATTGCAGGGTATAATTGGCGACAATGGCTCTTGCAGAGGCAAAATCAATTTCGGTGGCGTCGGCGCAGAGAAACTGTATTCTCTCTTTTTCGCAGACAAAGCGTAACTGGGCGATATCGAGCATTGGCTGGGATGTGTCGATCCCCCGGTAGTAAAAATTGTTTGCCCCGAAATAATTGAGCAGCGCCTGGGCAAAATTTCCGGTGGAACAGCCTATGTCATAAATATATTTTTCTTCTGCCGCAGTGTGCGCACAGATTTCTGCTGACATCCTCAATATCTCAGTATAAAAAGGAATGGAGCGCTGTGCCATATCATCGAACACCTGGGCTACTTCGCTGTTAAACGAGAAGCCTGTGGGGTATTGGGAGCGGGCAAATAAATTATCTTTAGAATTATTTTGATTCATGTTATGGTTTTTTGCGTCTGGTGATGAGTTTGGCTAATAGTGATTCGGGTAGCAGCTGTAGGGCTAACATTAGTGGTCGCCAGATAAAAGGAAACATGTAGTTACTGCGCCGTTTTTCAATTGCAGTTTTCATCAAGTGCGCTGCTTGAGAAGCTGGGATAATAAAGGGCATTTTAAATGAATTGCCTGCTGTCATTTCACTTTCCACAAACCCTGGGTAGAGGGTAGTGAAGGTCAGATCACGCGTTCCGTACTGGCGCCGCCAGGAATCCATCAGGGATTTCACGGCGATTTTCGATGCAGAGTAAGCGCCGGGTAAGGGAAAGAACGCGGCTACCGAAGAAATGGCAACCACGCGGCCGTACTTTTGTTCTATTACTGTTGGTAAAAATGAATTCACCAGTCGTATAACGCCGCTCACATTGACGTCGATTACGTTGAGCAGGGTTCGGGTATCATACATCCCCCCCTTGCTGCTGCCTGTTGAGATGCCGGCGTTGGCAATCACGGTATCAATGCCTTTGGCATGGCGCAGAAAATCCTGCACGCATTTTTCTGTTTTGTCAGTGTCGGTAATATCGGCGACATAAATATAAACGATGGCGCCTTGTTTGCGGCAGGCTGCGGCTACTTCTGATAAGCGATTTTTTCGGCGGGCGAGCAAACCGAGAATAACTCCTTCTGCCGCATATTCCTGTGCCAGTGCTGCTCCTAAACCGCTGGAGGCCCCTGAAATAAAAATTCGCTGCATGGTTACCAAGGGTTCACTGCCAGAGACGATACTTGCTGTGGAGCTTTTTTTGTTTACTCGGATGGTTGCTGTTACCGAAGCAACCTATGATTTTTCGTGATGTATTGCTGCTATTCCGGGTGTTCGCATTTCTCACTGCCACCACGTTCGCGGTATTGTTGACTTTCGGGCAGTTCATTTTGCCGAAAAAAATCCGTCGTTACTATACCATGTTTCTCATGCGTTTCTGGGGCTGGTGCGGTCGATGTATTTTCGGCCTGCGTATTCGGGTAATTGGCCGCCGGCCTAAAACTCGCTATGGGTCGCTTATTGTCAGCAACCACGTGTCGTATTGGGATATTTTTGTTTTGGGTTCGCTGCATAACGCAGTGTTCCTTTCTAAAGCCGAAGTGAAGAAATATCCTCTGATTGGTTTTGGCGCCACACTGGCAGGTGTTCTTTTTGTGGACCGCGCTTCGAGCCATTCTGGGGCGCGTTCGATACGCGACACGGCACGGGCGCTGCATGGTGGTACGAATGTGATTGCATTTCCTGAAGGGACCACAACTTCACAGCCTGAAATCCGTCGTTTCAAAGAGGGGATATTTAAAACTGCAGTTATGGTAGAAGGCGAAACTGTGCCTGTGCAACCGGTGGCCCTTGTGTACCAGAAGTTCACTGAGGATGGCTGGGGCCATGTGCCAATGGGTTCGCATTTTCGGCGCAGCGCTGGCCGTCTGTGGCATAATGTTTATGTGAAATACGGAAAAATAATCGAGCCGGGGGGGATGGATTCGTCTGAACTGCGCGCTGCCTGTGAAGCGGAGGTTACCCGTCTGTTTGCCGAGCTGCGTCATTTTATTCGTGATCCAGAATGACTTGCTATTTTGCCTTTGTCAGAGGATATGTCTGAACAATACAGGCGCCCTTCCTTTAACCCATTGAAGAGGGCGTTGTCTGGCAATCCCGGTTGGGGGTAGAATTCCTGCTACTATGAAAAGACATTGACGCTCTTCCTATACCCTGCACTCTCGCCGGTTATGAGTGAGCATGTCAATATTTTCAAAGATGATCTTTTAAAAGGCAAGACAGTGTTTGTTACCGGCGGAGCCTCAGGTATTGGCCTGGGGATTGTAAACCGCTTCGCTTCGGTTGGTGCAAATATCGTGATTGCTTCCCGCCGGCTGGAGAAATGCGAAACGGTCGCTGATGATCTAAAGAAGAAATACGGGGTGAAAACTTTGGCTATTGGTCTCGATGTACGTGAGTCTGCAAAAGTTTCAGAGGCTTTCAAAAAGGCGCACGGCGAAATGGGGTCTATCGACGTATTGGTAAATAACGCTGCCGGAAATTTTTACTGGCCGGCTGAAAAAATGCGCGACAAACTCTGGCATGCGGTTTTGGATATAGATCTAAACGGTACTTTTTATTGTTCCCGCAGTGTTTTCAAGTACATGAAAGAGCAGGGTGGCGGGGTAATCCTCAGTACCTCCATGACCCTGCACTATAATGGCTGGCCGGGAATGGCGCATGCGACTGCCGCGAAAGCGGGTATTGATGCCCTGACAAAAACATTGGCTCTTGAGTGGGCGCGCTTTAATATCCGCGTGAATGCGGTGGCTCCCGGTCCTATTATCACCGAGGGTGTCGCTGAGGCTTTTAAGGCCGGCGGTAGTTTTGAGGAGTTCATAGATACTGTTCCGTTAGGCAGACAGGGGCGGGTGGAAGAAATCGGCGACATGATGGTCTATCTGGCCTCACCGGCAGCAACCTGGATCACCGGCCAGATATTTGTGGTAGATGGCGGCGAGAGTTTAAGCCCGCGTCGCGGGGCCATTACGCCCGAACGCCTGGAACAGGTACTTAAAACCAGAAAAGAGCGGGACTGATTGGTCAGTACTTGCTAAGGCGGATTTTTGCTATCTTACTTTAGCTGTGCTGTTATGCTTCGGTGAGTAGTGCCACTGAAACTGCCCCTTTGCCAGCGTGCAATCCGATAACCGGAGCAATATCCATAATGTATTCGCAATTGCGTCCTGGGAGAATTTTTTTTATTTCTTCTGCCAGTTGTTCAGATTGTCGGGCTGCGGCAGCATGACCAATAGCAAAGCAAATTATTTTTTTCTCTTGGTCAAGTCGGGCAATTTCTTTTTTTATCAGGTGAATTGTCGCTTTCTGCGAATAAGTCTTGCCAAATAAGACTGATTTACCGTTTTCATCGAGTGTGATCACTGGTTTAAGGTTGAGAATTTTGGCAATTAAGCCGCGCAGGGGTGAGACGCGACCGCTGCGCACCATATATTTCATAGTACGCACGGCTACCAGAATTTTCGCCTTGTTCCTGCGCTCTTCAAAGTATGCTACAATCTCTTCAGGAGTCCAGTCGGGGTTTCTTTTGCGCAGGAATTCTGTCACTAACAGACCAGAGCCTGACGAAATAGATTTCGTATCCACGGTAAATATCCTGCCAGGCGCTACCCGTTGGGCTGCCGACTGGGCACTTTGCAGGGTACCGCTCAAGGCGCTGGATATATGAATAGAGACTATGGATTCATAATAGGTCAGCAAAAAACGATAGAGATTTTCAAATGCGGCGGGACTCGGCTGGGAAGTCAGGGGGTATTTGGGGGTCGTGTCGAGCATGGCATAAAAACGTTCCGTATTGATGGTCAGTTTATCTAAAAAAGTGCTGCCATCTATCATGAGGTTAATTGGTATCTGAAATATATTTTCACGTTCAATAATATCCTGCGGTAAATCGACAGCCGAGTCAATGACGATGGCCGTTTTTTTATGCGCCTGCAGGTGAATCCGCGCCTGCAGGCGCATATCTTCTGCTTTGGGGTTAAGGATTTCAGCATGAGGATGAATTTCCGTAAAGAGTCTTTCAGGAGCGTTTGTATGAATATGAAATTTTAGGTATCCACCAGCGCCAGCGCGCGCGAATGAGTCACCGGATGAGCGAATAATTTTTTCAACAGCCGCAGCGCTCTCATGGTTGCGTAAATTGAGAACCCCTTCAGTACAGAACCTGAATTTTATTTCATCAAGTTCTCTCAGATTATGCGGATGGAACTCCTCTTCAATAGCCGGAACATTCTCTGTTGCCGGGCGAATTTTGGTTACGAGATAGTGCGCCATCCCCTGTAAAAAATAATAGAAACCTTCAGCGCCGGCGTCCACTACCCCGGAGCGTTGCAGCAGAGGCATCATCTCTCTGGTTTTCTGAACTGCCGCTTTGGCCACTTCGAGAGATGCCTGCAGTAATGCGCCGAGGTTCAGCGATCTATTACTCTCTACTTTTTCGCGTAGCCATCGTGCCCAGTTGGTCAGTACGTCGAGAATGGTACCTGGCGCCGGTTCCTGTAGGCAGGCATGGGCGGCGGCAGCTCCTGCTTCTACAGCAACTACGAAGTCATGGCTATCAGCGGTTTCTCTCCCTTTTAATTTTTCTGCCAGAGTGGCAAACCATTGCGCTAAAATGGCGCCGGAATTTCCTCGTGACGAGAGAACGGCGCCACGGGCTAAAGCATCAGCCATCCCCCCGATCGTGGGCATGATGGAACTTGCTGCCAGAGCTCCCTGAAACGTGGCATACATGTTCGTACCGGTATCTCCATCTGCCACAGGAAAAACATTGATCTGGTTGATATGATCCATATTGCGGCGCAATTCTTCTGCTCCGGAGAGGACTGCGTAATATAAATCTTCGCCATTGATGGTATGATGCTCGCTCATGTTTCTTAAAGCGAGAAGGGCCTTGGTTCTGTCAAAAAGATTTTGTACAGCTTACAAGCGAATACCCAGTACCCGCCAGCTTATATCGCCTTCCTTTTCTGTGCGGCTAACAATAAATTTCAGCAGGGTAAATCGGTTGTAGTCGTCTTCGGTTTCATAGTGCCATAATAAGGTCCACAGAGAGCTGAAAGAACGGTAGTTTCGTTCTTGCTGCCAGCGGTATCCATACAGGGCGCCGCAAAGTACCTGCAAGCTGTCACGTTCTTCTTCGGGGCGGGCCTCACGATAGTAGAGTAAGCCCAGGCCGACAAGATCGTAACGACTTTTATCTTTCGTGTTGGCAGAAAAATATCCTAAAATTGCGGGAAAAATGAGTTTTGTCTCATTGCCATTGAGCGTATGCCACCATAGTGGGAGCAGGCGGTGGTGTCTGAGAAGCGAGCCGTCGGTGCGTACCGTTTTCTCATAGCCGGTTATCGTCAGCAGAGATACAGAAAAATCATTTTCGCGGGAAGACCACCAGCCGCCGAGGTGCCAGAAAAATGATAGGTAGTGGTGGCCAGGCCGAAAGCGATAATTGATAGCATAGAACAGAAGTCCAAAGTC
Source organism: uncultured bacterium (assembly GCA_938038265.1). GTDB lineage: Bacteria > Spirochaetota > Leptospiria > Turneriellales > Turneriellaceae > CALHRC01. The sequence continues at coordinate 6,507 of CALHRC010000150.1, read as the reverse complement.
AGCTTGTTGCAGGCGCGTAACCTGCTCAAAGGAAACCAAGCCGGCGAAGGAGTCAAAGGAATACCCCGGCGCCCGACGGTGTAGGTGTCCCAGAATAAACCAGTCTTTTTTCTCGCGCGAGGTTTCGGTGAAGATAACCGGTACTATATTCCATTGGGTGACGGTTTCGGGGGTGCCATCGCGGTGTAGCGTAATAGATCGTGACCAGTAGAACGGCATCAGCCAGAAGTTTCGATAATTCCCATTAACATAGGATTTCTGATGGTAAAGGCCCCAGACACCCCGCGAGTTGCTGACGCTGTCATAAGTAGAATAGCCGAACACGGAAAAGAATTCATGTCCATTGTTATGAAATTCATGATAGTGCAGTGGCGAGTAACCCCAGCTCTGAGAGCTTGAGGGAATTTTTTTATGCCAGAACAGCGGGAAAATTCGAAAGCCGTGTTCCTCGGGAGTCTCATACCAGTTGACGATCGGCCATAGCACGGATTGTTCGGTACGTTTCTCCTGCGGGTCAGATTCCCTGATATACGCTGTGAGCAGCCAGGCCTGCATATGGGCCATCCCTTCCGGGGTGCTTTTCTCCTGAGAGCCATAGAAAGGCACCAGAGCAAAATAGCTCATTGTCTCTGAGCGGTAATTCAGATAGACAGGTGCAATCACCTGCAATTTATTTTCTGAAGCCACATCCCAGGTGAGCCATGACAGAGGCAGCAGGCGAAAGTGGCGGATGGTATCAGCTCTTTCATAGGCAGAGATACCAAAAAAAGAATATATCCCCAAGAAAGAATCACTCTCCTGGCGTGCGCGGGTTTTTTCTCTCTGTAAGGTCGGTTCGAGAGCCGGCAGAGCTTTCAAGTCGGAATCAGCGTCACTCTGGGTGACCGTCGTGCGTCCGGAGAGACGAAAAAAATACCACAGCCAGCCAATATCCCAGTCAAGAGAGACTTTTCCCTGCCGGTGGGTGACCGACGGCAGGGTCTTAAGTTTCTCTTCAGAAAAACTTAACCCCAGCGCATTTACATGCAGGTTGTAGTTCGGTGTGTTATACTGCAGGTAAAGAGGCAGCAGCAGGCGGATGTCACTTCCCTCGTCAGGTCTCACTGAGATAATCGATATATAAAATGGCGAAAAAAAACCACGGTCGTCTTTCCCTTCGTATTTAACCATAATAGGCAGAAGTATGAATCCGCGAGAATTGTCTCTGCTGCTCCAGCTCCAGAAAAGGGGCGGAAGTATGGAGAGCAGTTTTGCTTCGTTGTAGTTATGATAGTACCAGAGTGGCAGTACAAAGTTACGGTTTTCCTGTGTATTGTGGTAGAAATCCAGCAGCCAAAGGATGTTGGTATGGTAGCCGGCAGCATGCCTTTTGTTATAGAATAATGGCAGCAAGGGAAACCAGAAGGTACGCTCTTGTTGCTCGCTAATGCTATTCTGTTCGTAATAATACAGGGGCGTAAAAAATTTGATATATGTATCAGTTTGTTCAAACCTGTACCAAAGAGGTAGCAGAGCGTTGTATTGGATATTTTGTTCCGCGTGTTCGCCGCGGTAATAGAGCCACAGCCAGCTGCGGTCACGTTCGCTGCCGTCTATGCGGTTATAATACCAGAGGGAAACAAAACGTTCGCGGTTATCAATTTTACTTTCGAGATTATGAAAGATAGGGAATAGGCGCAGTGAGCGGTATTTTGGATAATCAACGTTGCGGTAAAGCCAGAAGATTTCTAGGGATTTATGGCCCGGCCAACTTTCTTTTTCGACGACAAAAGCCCTAATGGGAAATTTTTCTTCGCGTTCTTTGCCATAGATATTATACTGGGGCTGGTAAAGATCGTCCCAATTGCGGCTGAAAACCGGAGAGGCATAAACCAGCAGACAGAAAAGGAGAAGATGAAAAAGCCATCCCCCCAAATGACCATTATTAAGCCCCAACAGTTGCCAGTCTGCTGCAAGGGCTATAGGGATATTGCTTCGAGCACGGCTTGTTCTACTCCTTCGGGGCCGAGAGCGGCCATCAATGGATCGCGGATGTCGGGATGGCAGAACACCATGGCGCGGGCGGCAAATTTCATTAACTGCTCGTGAATTCCACTCCATACATCGGATATCCTTTCTGCTGAGAGCGAACGGGAAAGATAATTTTTCTTCAGACGGTCAGGTTCTGGAATGAAATAGAGGCGCTCTCCGGCGCCGGTGCTTGGTTTGGGTGCGTCACACAGGATTACCAATGGTTCTCCAAGCAGCTGCAGGGTTCGGTCGGTTTTTTCGGGGCGTAACAGGGAATGACCGACAGCGGCGCTGCCTGCCAGGTTGGCGCGAAATTTTTCCGCAATGCGGTGTTGCACCCTGCCGTGAAAAGCCGGATTTTGGCAGGCCGTCCGGAATTTTTCGATATCAATATTCTGTTGTGTTGCAGTAAGCGTCAGAATATTTTTGTAGTATTGCCGTTGCTTCAGTTGTGCGATCAGTTTTTTCCCAGGGTTATTGGCTTTTTTTTCTATCATGTTCAACATGTCGCGGATATCGACTGTTCTGACCTGGCCATTGAGCCCGAGCAGATTTTCAACTTCACGGATGAGTCTGGCTGCGGGCTTGCCGCCGCTTTCGGTCATGCTGCGCGCAGCGGCTGCTAGCATGCTGCGCAACGCGCGGGAAGAATGATGCCAATAGAGGCTGCGGTAGAGCAGGTAGCGGGTAAACGATAGGGCCTCGGCGGCGCTTTGGCCTTTTTCGTAACACCCCAGGATCAGTTTGAGGTTATCGTTTTGATCGCGCTGCGAGATAATCGTCAGGGACGCTATCAGGCGCTGTTCGTCTATACCGCTGCCATAGGGCAGGTAGCATTTATGGCTGTCTCGCTGCAGGTAGTCAAGTTTGTCGCAGTCGATCGGCCCGTCAATGATGCTCGACGCCATGGTTAGTACGGGTGAAGAATCTTTGAAGAGGTTGTTGTTCTTAAGGTCAATGTCAATTAGTTGTTGCACTTCTGTCAGGGATATCCCCCAACCAAATTCCTTTGACTCAATAATATCCCGTAACGTTCGGTTATGGCTGTCCCGGGTTTGGTTCTCAAGAAAGCCAATAGAAAATCTTTCATGCTTTAATTCAGGTAATGCCTCTTCAAGAGTATGCCCAAAGGGAAATTGTCCTAGGTCATGCAGCAAGGCAGAGAGTAGTATTGCTTTATACAAGGCAGGATAGCCCAATTGACGGAAAATGGGATTATAGCGGTCAAAATAGAGTGCGTGTACGTAAAGTGCGGCATTGCGAAAGACCCCGATGCTGTGTTCAAAGCGGGTATGGTTGGCTGACGGATAGATGGTATCTATCATTTCGAGTTGTGGTACGGATTTGAGTCTTTCAAATACCGGGTGTGTCAGAATCGCCAATACGCGCTCGGTCGCCGGAGCCCAGGCCCGGTCACCGATGTTGATACGCCGATCCAGTGCGGGATTAATTTCGGGAATGAGCTCGTAGATGCGATCGGGGTATAGTAATTTTTCAAAATCTTCTTTAATTTGCTGCGCCGAGGTATAGCGAATGCTTTTAAAATCAACCGGTTTGAAATTAAGCCAGGTCTCACGGTAAGCGTCGCAATGCTCACCGCGTTGCAGAGTTTTTTGCTGCACCGCCATTGTTTCTTCAGGCGAAAGGTTTTTCGCATCGAGCATCCGACATGCCATTAGGTGCAGGTAGAGAAATGTATAGTTATAAGCAATGATATCGGGGAACTCCCGATCTATTATGGCCAGTAAGGCAAGGATGGTGCGACCAAAAGAAAAAATATCCTGCTGGGGAGAGAGTCGCTTAAATGGAACTGTCAGGTTCTGGATGTTTTTTTCACCGGCGGCAAAAATGGCATCAGCTAATTTAGGGTGTGTAAACCAAGGGGTCAATTGGGTAGTTACTTCACCGGTGTTAGTCTTCAGACTGACCGCGCCGCCGAAATCAATCAGGCAACAGGTTTCATCGGTGAGAATCAAGATATTCTCCGGGCGAATATCCAAATGTAAAATTTGATTGCTATGTAAATAAACAAGAGCATCGGCAATTCCCAAAAGCCAATGCGCCAGCTTAGTCAATGCTTGTTCTAAACGCTGTTCACCGGATAGTCCGCCGCGGTTTAATTCTTCGCGCAAGGCTACCCGCAGGTTGGCCCGACCCATTTCGGTGGTAAACCATGGTAAGTTAGTTTCTGTTTCGCCTGATTGCTGCAGGCGGATGATATGCCGATGCTTGAGTTGTGATAGATGTGCGATTTCATTTCTGACAGAACGAATTGCTGCGCTGTCCGTGCGGGCAGTCTTCTTAATGCTGGTGCCATTGTCCTGCGGAGTGAGGATTGCGCTGCTACCCTTAAATTGATCCGGCTTTGGTATGAGAGAGCCATCCGACATACTGTGATTAACGGAAGATAGTTGGATTTATTGTATAGTTTATCTGTTCTTGCAAAATCAGATTTACAGCTTGCGCTTGCAATCTGCTTGCAGTTGCTATGAGGCGGTTTCTCTTTTGCGTTTTGGTTACGGTATCGGGGGGATGGTTTTTCTCTAACCGCGCTGGCGCAGTAGAAAAAGAGACAAAAGAATCCAGTGACCTTTCTTTTATTGACCAGGAGCGGCGGCGTTCGCGGCTCGATGTCAGAGATCATTCCGGCTTGGTGATCTCTAACGATGATGGTAGCTATTCCATGAACCTGCGGGCCCGTATCCAGACTCGTTTTACCCAGGGTATTGACGATGATCGCAAAGATCTGCAGCAGAGTGAATTTGTCGTGCGCCGTATGCGTCTGTCGCTACGGGGCAATGTGCATAATCCGAACTGGCAGTATTATATCCAATTTGGTTTTGCCAACCAGGATGAAGAAAGTGATCTGTCGTCATCTTTGCGTGATGCTGTAATTACTTATGCGCGTTTCCCTAACATGAATGTGAATGTGGGGCAGATGAAAATTCCTTTTAGTCGGCAACGTGTGAATTCTTCTGGTAATTTGCAGATGCCCGATCGTTCGCGTGTCAGCTCTGAACTCAACCTCGATCGGGATGTCGGTGTCACCTTGACCTCCATTGATCTACTGCGTCTGAATTACTTTCTGGGTTATGCCATGGGAGTATTCGGGGGGGATGGCCGCAACCGCCGGTCGAAAGTCCCCGGGGTATTGACGATGGGCAAGATTTTTATCAGCCCTTTCGGCCGGCAAGATTACCTCTCTGAAGTAGATTTTGAGGGATATACTACCCCCAAGTTGACCATAGGACTTGCAGTAGCCCAAAATAACAACACCAACCGCAAGCTCAGTACCATGGGTGATACTTATGAGTTCAGTCGTTTTGATTACCGCCACCTGTCGGTGGATTTCATGACGAAATGGCGGGGTACTACTCTGACAGGTGAGTATCTGTGCCGTGACTCCAACAAGGACTACCGCATTTCGGCGGATGATCCAACTTTGCGAGAATACTCACGTTCTGCGTGTGGTTATTTTCTTCAGGGGGGCTATCTATTTCCTTTCATGACAGAAATTGCCTTGCGATTTGGGGAATTAAACCCGATGGCGGGCACTGACCCCAAGATGAGCTATTCTAAAGAGATCGGTGCCGGCATCTCTCATTATTTTGATGAGCACGAGCTGAAAATACAATTTGACTACCACCAGATTTATGGTAACTTTGCCAATGACAGAGTAGGTTTTAGTCATGAAATTCGCGTCCAGTTGCAGATGATGATTTAGGTCGGGTATTGAGCCCAGGCGGGCACCGGCGCGCGCGGGTTTTGGGGCAAACAGCGGCATTTTGACTTGTGCCGACAGTAGTTTTCATTTTTGCGCGCAGGGTTTTTAGGTCGTCTAAAAAACTAACGTAACGGTACTCTTATTTAAACTTATCGCGCGGGGGTAAAGGCAGGCGCAGCGAACCTATGCGGGGCTATGTAACTTATTTTAGGGTTGGGGGGGTTAGGCTGCCTTGGGGGATTTTCTGCCCAGGGAGTAGTTGATTTGTAGCGAAAAACTCGCCGGCCGCCCCCGCGCAGGATGTCCGTACTTTCTAAAAAGCGGCCTTTTTTGGTAACTATACGAACTAAGCACTTCCCGCAAGTAATCCACCCCAAACGAAGGCAGAGCCTCGCCTGCTTTAAGCCGCCATACAAAACGCAAATCCCGCTCCATCCAACGATTCTGCGCCAAACGCGCCAACACCTGCCGCAAATACAACCGCACCGCTAGGTCAGCCAAATACGACAGCGACACCTCCAGCTCCAACGCCCGCGCCTGCAACGCCAACCATAAATCCTTCTCAGCATACACCGCCACCGTCTCATACGAATATTTCTCATCATTGTACAACCGCAACCGCGAGCCCTGCGCGCGCCGCAACAAGCCCTCACGGTTTTTAAGCTTGCTCAAAAGCAAAACCAAGCAGGCCAGCAGGATGTCACTCTCACTCGCCGGCTTGCGAAAATGCCGCTGCCAAAAATGCTGCTTGTGCCACGTAGCCCCATGCTTGA
>CALHRC010000149.1 GCA_938038265.1 uncultured bacterium | reverse complement strand
CGCCGCCCGAAACAGTGATGCATACGCAGCAGTTGGCACGCTCGCCAAAAAACAAAGTCATTGAGTTTGAGCAGGGGCACTTAGGAATTATTACGCACCTGCCCACAGTAAGGAAAATTGCGGCGGCAGCGCATGATTGGTTTGCCGAAATATAACGATTGACCTTTTAAGCCAACGAAAAATATATTCGTATCTATTATATAGCAACTTTTAATTAAGGAGCAAGTATGTGGCAACGATTTAAAAGATTATTGCGTTCTATTTTCGGCGGCTGGGTTAGTTCTATGGAAGATCCCGTATTGATTCTCGAACAAAATATCCGGGATATGCGGGATAAAATCCCCAAAATGAATGAAAATATCGCTTTAATTAAAGCTAATGTTACGCTTTTAGAAAAAGAAATAGCAAAGCTTAGCGAAGAAGAAAAAATTCTAATTTCAAATATAAAAGCCGGTATCCAGGCGGGCAGAGATGATATTGCCGCCGGTTATGCAGCAACCTTAGAGTCTGTTAAGGCGGCAAAAATTCGCTCTGAGGGCCAATTAAAAACTGCTAAAGCTGCTTATGAAAAAGCAGAAGATGTTAAAAAAGCTTTCTTGAAAGAACTGGATAAAAAAACGAAAGAAGCCATGTTGGCTATTCAAGAAGCCAAGCGTGCTAAATGGCAGAAAGAAGTTGCGGATGTCATGGAGTCTTTTGAAGTTGGCGGTATTGACCAGACTCATGACGAGATGATCAGAAAGATCGAACAGGAAAATGCTGTTTCTGAAGCCAGGATGGATTTAGCCCTCGGAAAAGTTGACTCCGAAAAAATGCGCATTGAAGAGGAGGCCGAGAAAATTCGCGCGGCTGAACTGGTCAAACAATTCAAAATTGAAATGGGTATTATACCCTCGGCTCCGGTTCCAGTTTCTACCGAACAGGTAAAGACCGCCGAGCCGCAGAGAGAACAGGTTTAAGCTAATTGACTTACTGAACCACGATAAACTCACGCCAGAATTTCTCTGTTTTTTGCTAAACTGACTCGGACAAAATTACGAATTGACCCATTGGTTACCTGAAAATAGCGAGCAACTAATGCAGTTGACCCTTTCTGTTAAGCCTCATTTTTTCTGCCCATCAATCTAGCCATATAGCGATCAATCATTTCGACAAGTCGGTCGAAATCCTCCAGTTTCAGTAAAATAAAAACTTCAGCCGAGATATTTTTTTCAGCAATAAAAAAGTTGGTTTGCGCGAGAATCACTGCCATATTCTCGCTTATGTCATCGTTGCCGAAGAGTATTTTTGATTTTTTTTCATTCAAACGGGGGATGGCATACTGAAAATGAGTTTCGAGCATATTGGCAATGCTTCCCATTACAGCATTTAAAATAATATTACCGATTTCTTCAAGGGTGCTTCGGTTAGCGCTGTCGCTGAGGTCTTCATTGCTGCCGGGCGCGTTAAATATCTGCAATAATATTCTTGCATCGTTGGTCGTCAACAGCAGATGAACCTCTCCGGTCAGCTTTCCCCGAAAGGGCATATTGACAGACACGTGATTGTCGGCATCGAGATGTCGGTACTCGTTAGCAATCTCTCTGTAAGGCAGCACGCGTATTTCAGGAACTTTGAGCGTTACTTTGTATTGTGTCATCGAATTCAGAACACTGGCGCCCCGGCCTGTGCCAATATTTATGATTTCAGTGAGAACATCGATCTGCGGTTCAGAGAGCAGCACCAAGTACCTCAACGACTGTTTTTAACAGTAGATCTTTTTCTGGCGGTTTATTCAGAAACGCTTTTGCGCCGAGATCACGGCATTCGTTTTTAGTGGCGGTCTGTACGTCGGCAGAAAGCACGATGGTGGGCGGTCCTGAGGTGCCGATTTGTGCTAAGACTTCGAGGCCACTGGTATGTGGCATCAGCAGATCTAAAATCAGCAGATCAAATTTTTTCAGCCTTAGCTTTTCAAAAACTTCCTGTCCGCTGCTGGCGGTTTCCGTGGCATACCCATGAGCATTCAATTCACCAGCAATAAAGCCACGCATAACAGCAGAGTCATCTGCAACCAAAATATGTTTAACGTTATCGGATTTCATTGCCGCCTGTCTGGAATGTTTTATTTCTGACTGCGCAGAATTGGTCAATCAAAAAAGGAAAGCTGGTCAGTGTCGGTTTCCTGTTTGCGGGCGCGGTGTATTTCCCGAAAGACTGGTTCCGCCCGCCAGAGACCTTCTTCTTCAAGCTCTTTCAGTAGGGCGCGGGCCCGGTCAATTACGGCCGCCGGCATGCCCGCCAATTCGGCCACATGAATACCGTAGGATTTATTGGCCGAGCCCGGAATTATTTTCCGCAGAAAAACAATTTTCCCGGCGTGTTCCTGTACGCTGACAGTAAGGCCCAGTATGCCTCTCTGCGGTTCGATCAGTCTGGCCAATTCAGCATAATGGGTGGCAAACAGAGTCTTGGGGCGACCATATTCCTCTGCGTTAAGGTATTCGATCATGGCCCTGGCAATGCTGATCCCATCATAAGTCGAGGTGCCGCGGCCCACCTCATCGAGCAAGATAAGACTTGCCGGAGTAAAGTTCGCAAAGATCCGCGCGCATTCGGCCATTTCGACATAGAAAGTACTTTCGCCTTTGAAAAGACGGTCATAGGCGCCGATGCGGGTGAAGACTCTGTCGGTTACGGGAAGAATTGCACTCTTGGCCGGTACAAAACATCCTGCCTGGGCGAGTATCACTGCTAAACCAATTTGTCTAATGTAGGTGGATTTACCTGCCATATTAGGGCCAGTGAGGATGGCTAAGTGAGCATTTTTGCAATTTAAGTGTACATCGTTAGGCACAAAAAATTCTTCACGAAAAATTTGTTCGACTACCGGATGCCGGGATTCAACCAATATCAGTTCCCTCTCTGGCCTTTCGTGCATTTCGGGCCTGACATAATTATATGCAGAGGCGACCTCGGCAAAAGACAGCAGGACGTCGATTTGGGCTAATACATCCCCCCACCGGTGCAGTATTTCGCAGTGTTTGAGTATCTGCAGGCACAGAGAATCAAAGATGGCTTTCTGTAGCCGTATGACTTCGTCGTGTGCGTTCAGCAGGCGACTTTCGAGATTCTGCAATTCTTCGGAGGTAAAGCGCTCGCCGGTGGTCAGTGTCTGCCGTCTTATATAGTGGGCTGGCGCTTTGTCTGACTGTCCTTTAGAGATTTCAAAATAGTACCCCAAAACGCGGTTATAGCGTATCTTTAAAGTTGAAATTTCATATTTCTTTTTTTCGTTTTCTTCAAAGTCCCGCAGGATATTCTGTGCTGATTCTGCCAGGTGAAACAGTTCGTCAAGCGGGGGCGAATAACCAGCACGCACAAAACGGCGCTCATCGAGTAACGGCGGCAAATTTTCAGAGAGCAGTGCCCTGTTTAATTCATCACGGAGTTCAGACGGATAAGCCAATGAACCGTCGATCCAGGGTTTGAGTATGGCAGGCAGGTCGCCGAGTCTAACTAATGCCGAGGTTATATCATAGATAGCGTTTAAGGTTGACTGGATCTGCCCCAAATGTTTTACTTGTGGCGACAGGCGCAACTGTTGCATGAGGCGGGCAAGGTCGTGGGTTGTATTGAGGCTCTCACGCAGATAGTCGGCAAGGTGGTTTTGTCTCTGAAAAAATTCTACTGCCTCATGCCGGAATTTGATTTCCGCGAGGCAGACCGATGGGCGGGTTAGCCAGTCATTGAGTAGGCGGCGACCAGCGGCGGTGCGCGTGCGATCGATGATGCCTGCCAGAGAGGCTTTGCGTGAGCCGTTTTGATCTTGTAAAATTTCGAGTGTTTTAAGCGTTGCCTCGTCGAGCAGCATGCGCTCGCGTTTTTCTCTGACCGGGCGGCGAAATTCAATTGCTGAGCGAGGGCTAATTTCGGCGACATACTGAAAGAGTAAGGCAAGAGCGGCAGTTTCACTATCGCTTAGTTCGAGACTGTCAATGTTGGCGGTTTTCAGAAAGCGACCGATCAGCTCGCGGCTCTGTCGCGGTAACGGACGTTCGCTGCAGGGCAATCCCTGCGGTACTGTCGCAGGACGTTTTGTGTAAATTAGTTCTTTGATCGATCGGGAAGAAAGGTAGCCATCGAAGTTGTCTTTCGCGATATGGTCGAGATAAATTTCTCCGGTGGATAGATCGGCGGCGGCGGCGACATCCTCATGCAGGGCGCACAGCATGCGGCGTTCGTTTTTATCGAGCAGTTCCTCTTCATAAAGGCTGCCCGGCGTCAGAATCCTTACCACGTCGCGGCTGACGATCCTGCCGGTTACTGTTTTGGGATCTTCAATTTGTTCGCAGACCGCAATGTTGCGTCCACTCTGCAGCAGGCGGTGGATGTAATTGTGTGCCGAGTGATAGGGGACACCGCACATAGGTACCTTGTCCTGTCGCTTAGTGAGGGCGATATCCAGCACGCGAGAAGCGTAAATGGCATCCTCAAGAAACATTTCATAAAAATCACCCATGCGAAAAAAAAGAATTTCATTGGGATAGCGCCGTTTTACTTCGAGAAACTGGCGCATCATGGGGGTATCGAGATTTTCTGTCATGACATCTGACATGGCGATTAGGGGCAATTTCGTTCGGGCGAACGCACAATTTCAAAAAAGCGTTTTACCAAAGCAGGATCTTTCTTCCCCGGCGATTTTTCGAGGCCGCCGGCAACATCAAAACCTAATGGAGCAACTTTGCGGATGGCTTGACAGATATTCTCGCAATTCAACCCTCCGGCGAGCAGAAACGGCCGCGAAATATTCGTGACAAATTCCCAGTTAAAGGTTTTCCCTGTGCCGCCGGCGACAGGTTTGCCGTCAGAGCCGAGATCGCCCGGCGTATCAAGTACCAGCAGGCTGTGATTCTCATAGGCGGCGAGATCTTCATCATCGGTCTCTTCTTTTATTTGGATGGATGGAATAATTTTCTGCGGACCGAGAAGTTTCGTCAGTTCAAAAAATGATTCATGATTGGCGGGCATCTGGATAAATGTCATGAGCGATCTTAATCGTTCATACGCAGACAGAATCCATTCTTTATCGTCATGCCCAAAGACCAAAACTTTGGGTTTGGCTTTCAATTCCGCGAAAATTTCTGCCGCAACTTCAATGTCACAGCGGCGTTTGCTCAGCGGGTGCAACACGAACCCGAAGAGATCGGCGCCGGCTGCGTTGGCAAGCCGCGCATCTTCTGTCGAAGTGATGCCGCAGATTTTTACGTAGTATTTTTCATCCATGCAATATCAACTCCGGTGTTCCGTCTGAAAGCACATCTCGATAAAATACATCCGGCACTGTGCTTACTTGAGTACCTAATATGCACAGCAAATCGATTTTTTTGCGCGATTGTGTTTCGGGTGGGGTGATAATGGTGCGATATCCCCGACTATTAGCAATATGCACTGCTTGCAACTGGCCACACTCTTCGATTTTGAGGATGATATATTGGGCAGCCCGGTCTTTTCCGGCGCCGGTAGGGTTTATAAACTCCTCTGCTTGGTCATAGACGTCGCAACCGGTCCTCTCACTGAAGTATCTGGGGCAAATGAACGACGTTTCACTGGTGGCATCGATGATCAAAGCAGCTGCTTGCATGGGTATTTCCACCCCTTTGTTCTTGACGTTGTCCGTAAAGCCGCATTTTGGGGGTATGGCACCACGAAATGAGGAGCTAACCCGGGCTTTAATGATACTGGGCTTTGGGGTATTGCTGGCTTTAGCCCCATTCTTTGAAACTCCCCACCTGATACAGAAGCTTGTTTTATTGAAAAATGGCTGGTTGCACAAACCTGAAGACTGGTTTGATCTGGTGTTGCACTCGGCGGGATTGCTTGCCGGTCTGTTTCTATTGGTCAGATATTTTATTCGGCAGGGGAGCGCAGGTTAAATGGCGCAGCGTGAGATCCGCAAAATTTTAGTGGCGAACCGGGGTGAAATCGCCGTGCGGGTATTTAGAACCGCCCGCGCAATGGGGATTGCCACTGTGGCGGTTTATGTGCCAGAAGAAAAGAATGCTCTCTATGTGCGTTCTGCCGATGAAGCCTTTGAGCTGCCCGGTGGATTTCTCGATGGGCCTGCAATCATTGATATTGCCAGACGTTGTGGTGCTGGTGCTATCCACCCTGGTTATGGATTTTTAAGTGAGAAAGCTGACTTTGCCCGGGCCTGTGAACAGGCCGGTATCATTTTCATTGGGCCGCCAGCAGAGGCAATTGCCCGCATGGGCGATAAATCACAATCGCGGGATGTCGCATCTCACGCGCGGGTACCTATGCTCAAAGGGCATACATTACCGGGGGATCAGATTTTCAGTGAAAATGAACTTTTATCTATTGCTGAAGAAACGGGATATCCCGTTATGCTGAAAAGTTCTGCCGGCGGCGGCGGAAAGGGGATGAGCGCCGTATGGGAGCCCGAGCGGCTTTACTCTGAGTATCTGCGGATTCGTGACGAAGCCATGCGCCTATTCCGCAATTCGGATATTGTTCTCGAACGTTATCTACCGAAAGCCCGACATATCGAGGTGCAGATCCTCGGCAACTGTGCGGGAAAAAATTTCGCGATTGGTGACCGAGATTGTTCCCTGCAGCGGTACAACCAGAAGGTGATTGAAGAAGCGCCGGCCCCCGGATTGGATGACCTTACTCGCGCCCGGCTTCACAGCAGCGCAGTGGCCCTCGCTGACCTGATAGGTTACCGCAACGCAGGAACCATGGAATTTCTCTATGACGCTGAAGCAAAAGAGTTTTACTTTCTCGAAATGAATACCCGCCTGCAGGTGGAGCATCCTGTAACAGAAATGACATCCGGCCTGGATTTAGTTGCCGAGCAAATTAGAATTGCTTCGGGTATGCTGACCAGCTATGAAAACGTCACCTGCACGGGGCATGCGATTGAAGCGCGCATTTGCGCAGAGTTGCCCGATGGCAGTTATAAACCGGCGACCGGCGAGATTTTAATTTATCACGAACCGCGCGAAGCGCGCTGTGACTCCGGTATTGAAAAAGGCAGCCAGGTATTGGCAAAGTTTGATAATATGGTGGCCAAATGTATTGTGCACGGCAGCGATCGGGATGAAGCCATTCGGCTGTTGCGCCAGGCTCTTAGCCGGTATCGTATTGGCGGGGTACAGATGAATATCCCCCTGCTGCTGCAAATTGCGTCTGATGCGGTATTTCATGACGGCAAAATGTACACCCGTTACTTGGGAGAGGCTTTTGCTTACCAGCCGCTGCCGGCGCCTGATGCCCGCATTGCGGCCGCTCTGCTATTCCACCGGGAGCAGCGGCAGAATTGGGAACGTTATCGGGAAAACGCCGGCTTTAATATACTCGGGAGGGTGTCATGAAACTCAACCTGCTGGCGGCAAATCTGCTGCAGAAGATCTGGATCAGGGAGGATGGTTTAACGTGTCTAAGCGAACAGCAGGCTTTACCGCAATTAGAAGGCTATCATCTGAGAGTTGAAGGCGATTCTTTTGTTTATACCGACGCACAAGGGATTTCAACGCGCGGGGATTTTCTTATTAGAAACGACGAAGTAATTTTACTGATCGACGGTTACAGCTACAGCTTTACGGTAGTGCCCGAGGCAGCGGCGCTTCAAGAAGACGCCGACAGTGAGGTAATAGCCGAGCTGCCAGGAAGAGTGATTCGCCTTGCGGTGCAAAAAGGCGCTCGCGTTGAGGCCGGTGCGCCGCTGGTGGTACTTGAGGCCATGAAGATGGAGCATACCTTACGCGCTAAAAGCAATAGTGAAATTTTAGAAGTTTTAGTCAGTGAAGGAGAACAGGTACAGGCCGGCCAGATTCTCATAATATTAACCCCCGGCAAAACTTTCTAAACACTTTGGAGTTAAGGAATATTTAATGAGAAAAATTCGCGTTAGAACCGCCGGCATTTTTATCAGAGACGGGCACATACTACTGGTTAAGCACTGCAAAGGTAGCCGGGAGTATTACCTGTTGCCGGGTGGCGGTCAAGAAGCAGGGGAGTCAGCGGAAAGCGCCCTTGTGAGAGAATGGCATGAGGAACTGAACGTTAAGATAACAGTGGGCGATTTTTTGTTTCTCGGTGAATCGGTACCGGCATCATATATCAGAAAATCGCAAGTTCTGCAGTTGGTGTTTCGC
>CALHRC010000148.1 GCA_938038265.1 uncultured bacterium | reverse complement strand
AAACTGCTCCGCCGGTAACAAACTGATTTTTTCCCCGAAAAAAATTTTTACCCGTGTGTTGTTTTATTTTGGGAAATTATTGCTCACGGGGGTTGAGTATTTTCCGCAAGCGATCGCCAAGAAGATTAAAAGCCACCACCGTTAGGAAAATAAAAAAGCCGGGGAATAAAGTCAGCCACCAGGCAATGTCGGGATAGTCCTGCGACAGTTTAAGTACATCCCCCCAGGATGGTTCGGGTGCAGGTACGCCAATGCCCAGAAAACTGAGGGCGCTCTCGGTGAGTACGGCGCCGGCGATGCCAAAGGCGGCCATGACAACGATCGGGGCGAGGGAATTTGGCAGAATATGGCGGAATATCAGACGGATATGCGAGGCACCTGAAAGTCGTGCTGCGGTAACGAAATCAGTCTTTTTTCTTTTAAGAAATTCACCCCGAATCACGCGGGCAATCCCCGTCCAGCCTGTCATGCCGATGACCACCATAATATTGACCAGCGATGGTTTCAGCAGAGCAAGAACCGCCATAATGAGGATCATCGTGGGAAAACAGATAACAATTTCGATAAAGCGGCTTAACAGTAGGTCGGTAAGTCCGCCGTAATATCCGGCTGCGCCGCCGATGAGAATGCCAAAGACCAGCGCGATGCCAACTGCGACTAAGCCTACTAGAATGGAATTTTCCGTTCCGTGGATAAGCCGCGCAGCGACATCCCGCCCCAGATTATCGGTGCCCATGTAATGACCAAATCGGCCCAAGCTGGGGGGATGTAATATTTGGTCGAGGTTTGTTTCGTAAGGGGAGTAGGGCACTGGAGCAAATAATGCCGACAGTTTCCCTTCGCGAACTAATTGCCGGTAGCGAATGCTTTCGAGCCGGTTGCGGTCTTTGGCGAAAACAGCCGTTAAGATCGGTGAGCGGGGGATGTCAATTTCCGTTTGGTTATTCCATACCAGATAGGGCAGTGGTGAGGCGATAAAACGGGCGAAAGTGGCTGTAAAGACAAACAGGATGATGATTAGGGTAGCTGAAATTGTGAGTCTATCCGAAAAAAAAGGTCTGAGCAGTAAGACAAATATTTTTTTCATGGGTTTAGTGCGCCTCATCTTTATCAAAGCTGATTCGTGGGTCAACTTTGGCATAGGCCAAATCAGCTAATAAAATGCCAACCATGGTGAGGACTGCTGCAATAATGACTTCGGCAATAATCACCGTATCGTCATTAGCATACACGCTGTCATAGGCCAGTTTTCCCAGTCCGGGGATGGAAAATATTTTTTCAATGATCACACTGCCACCAAAAAGGGAAGGCAGCAGCCCTGCCATGAGAGTCACTAAAGGAATCATTGAATTACGCATCGCATGCACATAGACGACCCGGCGTGAGTTCAGACCTTTTGCTTTGGCAGTGCGGATATAATCGGCTTTTAGAGCTTCCATGAAACTGCTTTTAATGAAGCGGGAGAGAAAAGCAAATGAGCCGTAAACCGAAACTACAATGGGTAAAAACAAATGGTGTAGCAGGTCGGCTACCTGCAAGTGCCAGGGCAGTTGTTCGGCTCCGTCTGAGCGCCAGCCGCCTAACGGGAAGAGATCAAAATAATCGCCGCCGGCAAAATATTTGAGCAGCAGCAGGGCAACCCAAAATCCCGGCAGTGAGTAGAGGATGTACAATATACATGTTATTATTTGATCAGCCCGGCTTGCGTCATGCAGGGCCGAGTAGATTCCCAGAGGGATAGAAATGAGATAGACGATAAAAATGGTAATTAGGTTCAAGCCAAGGGTGTAAGGCAATGCTTCCAGAATCTTTTCCATTACAGGGCGGTGGTCCACCCGGCTGGTAGAGAAATTTAGCGTAAGGACATTCTTCCACATGATGAAGTATTGCTGCCAGATTGGTTTGTCATAGCCGTGATGCCGGCGCAATTCTTCTAGGTACTGTTCGGCGCCTGAGGTATCTTTGAGACCTTCGGGGCCTAAGGCCATTTGGGCCACGGGATCGGGACGCAGCTTAGTTAAAAAAAAGGTGATCGTGACAATTCCGATCAAAGTGGGGATCATCCACAACAACCGGTTGCGCACATAGCGGCTCATGGGTAAAAAAACGGGGAAGGCCTGTGACCTGACAAGGTTTATTTTACAATTGTCCCGCTGTCGGCTTTTCCTAAGTTACCCTCATGAAACTGCTGTTCCCGGTTTACAGCACTCTGGTGTTGCTTGCCTGGGTGCTTCTGGCCTGGATGACCTTTTACTGGGTACCCTCCGACAGTATGCAGGGTATTGCCCAGCGCATTTTCTATTATCACGTTCCAACTGCTTGGGTGTCAGGCCTGGCATTCCTGCTGGCGGCCTGCTACAGTGTAAAAACCCTGCGCACCCGCTCGCTGCAAGACGACGCTAAGGCTGCGGTCTATGTCGAGCTGGGCTGGCTTTTTACAACGGGCGTACTGATTACCGGCCCGCTCTGGGCTAAACCTATCTGGGGGGATTTCTGGAATTGGTCTGACCAGCGGCTCATTACCTTCTTTATATTGTGGCTGACATACAGCGGTTATTTGGTTTTGCGCGCTACAATACACGATGCCGACCGCCGCGCCCGGTTTTCTGCAGTTGTAGCCATTCTGGCTTTTCTGAATGTACCGCTGGTCTATTTCGCGATCCGGCTGTGGAATACCCCATCACATCCTTCGGCTGTAATTGGGGGGGGTGAGGGCAGTGGTCTCAAAGACAGCCGCATGTCGCTCACTTTCTGGTATGCAGTCTTGTGTTTTCATCTTTTGTTTATTCAACTGGCTGTTCTGCTTGTCAGGCTGAAAAATATCCGCCTGGAACGGCAAAAGGAGCTTATATGACACTTAAAATGCGGCCACTCATTTTCTTTATTTTGCTAGCAGCAGGATATAGTAACGCTGCTAACTTCTCTCCGCCGAGGGTAGAGAATCCGCAACTACAGAAATCCTTAGAGAATTTTCTTAACTCAGATACTGAGGATGCTCGTAGGCTGCTGCGGAGTTTCACCCGTGAAGAATTACTGGAAATTTTTTCTGCCTACCGCCAAACCAAGAGTGTGCAGGAACAGCGTTACCTATGGCTCATTGAAGAGTTTCACGAGCGTGAAGCGGATCGGGTGGCTGCAGAGCGTTTATGGTATGTCTTTCTGGCGGTCACTTTGCTGATGACCGGTATCTTTACTTTCAGTTTACTTACCTACTTTACCCAGCGTAAACTTACCCAAAAAGAAAATGACTGAGCTGCCCCCCGCTAGGCCCTTGGGCGTTCTGTCGGATACTCATGACAATGTCGCTGTGATCCGGCGGGCGCTGGATATCTTCCGTGATGCGGGTGTAGAAACCTTGCTGCACGCCGGCGATATTGTGTCGCTGGCAACCCTTGAGCTGTTTTTGGGTTTCGAGCTCTATTTTGTGCGGGGGAATAATGATCCGGCGTTGTCGTTGTTGCAACAGAAGGCCGAAGAGCTTAAGTTCCATCCCCCCGACAAATTCTTACAATTGGAACTTCACGGTAAACGAATCTTTCTGACACACGGCGATGACGTATTTTTATTTCGCGAGGTAACCGCAGCGGGTAACCCGCACAGGCTGGATTATTTGATCAAGGGGCATACCCACATGCCCGAAGATTACCGGCGTTCGGAAATTCGCATCCTCAACCCCGGGCCGCTGTACCGTTCAGAGAAATATACGGTGGGTTTGTTTTGGCCTAAGCAGGATCGCTGGCAACTGGTTGAAATTGAAAAATGACCGGAACTCCCAAGAGTTACCTCTGCAAAGTTCCGGCTTGAAATTAGGCTTATTTCTTTTCAGCGGTATTGAGTCCCACTATGGTGTATAGCGGGCAGCTTTTTACTGTCGCAGTTAACGCCGGTACAATTGCTGCGGCTGCTACAATGACTCCCGTCAGATTGCCCTGGATGCCTTTTAGTACAAAGAGACCAACCACAACGAGTGCGGCGGCTACTACATAACGGATCATGCTATCTACAGTACCAACATTTTTTTTCATAAGTTTCTCCTGCATATAGGGTTAGGTACCCCTTATTATATAATAATATACAATTGGCAGTTCGTTGTCAAGCAGACTATGCGTGGGGGCGATATTTTGCTTGTCAAACGCATGGCTGATAATTATAATATATACTATGAAGAATATTGTGTGCTAATGGCACGCAAAAACATCCTTAGTTTTTAAGGATTTTACCGAGGAGTTGCTTATGGCAAAAAGAATCTTACTGTTTCTGTTGACGAATTTACTGGTTGTCGTGACCATATCGATTGTTCTCAGCCTGTTGGGAGTACGTGGTTATATCGAAGAATCCGGGTTAAACCTGGTTACCCTGGCAATCTTCTGTCTGGTCTGGGGGATGGTCGGGTCATTTATTTCGCTGCTGCTCTCCAAATGGATGGCCAAGTTGGCCATGGGGGTAGAGATCATTGATCCATCCCGGGCTACAGGTGAAGCTGCTTATTTAGTACAGACCGTGCATCGCTTGGCGAGACAAGCGGGTTTAACCGAGATGCCTGAGGTCGGATATTATGAATCCCCGGAAGTCAATGCTTTTGCTACAGGTCCGAGTCGTAACAATGCATTAGTGGCGGTTTCTACTGGTTTGCTGAGTAAAATGAACAGTAGCGAGGTGGAAGGCGTTTTAGGCCATGAAGTGGCCCACATTGCCAATGGCGATATGGTGACCATGACCCTGCTGCAGGGGGTCATCAATGCTTTTGTCATGTTTCTGTCGCGGGTAGTCTCGTATGCCATTGCCCAGGCGATGCGCAGTGATGATGAAGATTCGGGCTTTCCTTATATCATTCATATGGTGCTGGTGGTGGTATTTGACATTCTGTTCTCGATTCTCGGCTCCATTGTGGTTGCCAGTTTTTCCCGTTACCGGGAATATCGGGCCGATGCTGGGGGTGCGCGTCTAGCCGGTCGTGATAAGATGATATCAGCTCTGCAGCGCCTGAAGTCTTATACCGAACAGGTGGATAACCATGCCCCCAGTTTTGCCAGCATGAAGATTTCCAACAAGAGCGCACTGTTGGCTCTCTTCTCAACCCATCCGCCATTGGAAGATCGCATTGCTCGGCTGCAAAAGTTCTGATTACAAAGTGATTGACGGGTGATGTAGCACCCGTCTTGTGTCTTTTGCACGCTGCCTTAGCTCAATCGGTAGAGCAACTGCCTTGTAAGCAGTAGGTTGCCAGTTCGATTCTGGCAGGCAGCTTAAAGATATTCTGCTGGGGTTTAAAAGCAGGGTATTTCTGTGGTCGCACAGCAGAGGTACCCAGCTTAATAACCTGTAAGAGTCTCTTGCAACCGGGTAGGTGGCCGAGTGGTTAAAGGCGGCAGACTGTAAATCTGCTCTCGTAATGAGTACGGTGGTTCGAATCCGCCCCTGCCCACAAAAATTGTCTCCTTCTTGAAGCAAGTATGCAACCCGTCAATCAGGCAGAAGAAGAAATCGGGTCAGCCATACTTGTGGCAAATTTTTCCCGGGCAGTTCAGGTTGCTGAAGAGTGGCTGAAGTCGTTTGAAATTACCGATCTCAAGAGTGAAGCGGCGCGTCGGGCAAGTAGCTCATATTTTATTGCGCGTTTTTTCTCCCACCGCCAGGAAAGGTTCAGCCGCTATACCCCAGGTGTTGAGCGAGCCCGGCTGTTCCTCTCTGTTTTATCTGAATTTGACAGAATGGTCTCTGAAGAGGAGGCCATCTACTCGGCTGTCGTTGCCCGCGCTGCTCGCCTGTACTGTCATGCCCAAATCGCCGAAGGCTTAGCGCGCGATTTTGCCGGACAAAAGGCCTATAACCTCAATCCCGAAGAAATGCTGCAGCTTGCTGTCTCGTTACTGGAAATAGAAAAATGGCGCTCTGCTGAAGATGTCCTGCGCTTCATGCTGCAGCAGAACCGACGTTCCCCCCAAGTCAATTATCTACTGGCTTATGCTGCCTACCGCCAAAATAGAGAAGACGATTTCTACCGCTTTTTCAGAGACGCTTTATTTATTAAGCCGGATGTAGTCAGCCAGTATCCGGCCTATCTGCCCGGTGGTATTTTTACTGACTTATACCGTCGTGTCGCAGATACAGGATTTGTCGGTTCTCTGCAAGATCGCACCTTTGCTATGCTGGCGGAAATTCAGGGGTTATATCCTATTACGTTAGAAATAAGCCGCGATGAGGCCGCCAAAATAGAGCAGGATTACCGTAAATTGCGGGAGGAATTTCGTAGCCGACCTCACCTGCAGGATGAATTACTGCCAAGGTTACTGCATTTTCTCTGCTGGCTGGTACTCTACCACCATAACCAGCATGACTTTGATCGCATGGATGAATTTAGAGCAGAGATGATAGAGTTAGATCCCGGTGCTTGGGAACTATTTGCTGAAAAGAACTTAAAATAAAAAAGCGGCCTGCCCTAAAGCCGCCTTTGTGAGGTGTTTTAAGCTTTATTTTGTTTCGTTGTTGTTTTCCGCTTCAGCGGCTTTTTTCTTCTCTTCGTTCTGCACGTCGGCTTTTAGGTATTCGGCTAAGCTGAAATTCTCATTGGGCTCCACCTTATACTGCTCTTTGATCTGGGATACGACCTCTTCCTGTTTCTGCTTATAGAGCTGCCCCTGCATTTCCTGTTTGGCCATTTCTATACCCTGGTCAAAGGGAATG
>CALHRC010000147.1 GCA_938038265.1 uncultured bacterium | reverse complement strand
GCTTTGTACAGCTCTGAGTCTTCTGAAAAGCTGGCGAAAATCGGCGACCCGCATAGCTCTACTTTCACCGTGACGCAATGACTGCAAAATACGCCCCGGTAACTTCTGGTCATTTGGCAGACTACGACGCCAGTTTCTGCTCGCCAGAGTACGACGGCCACCATAGCCTATATGAAAAAAAAATTTATTTTCTGTGTGATAAAATATGTACCATCCCGGATCGCTGGCCGACAGCAAGCGCTCCAGTTCGACAATATCGTCAGTTTCGGTTGCCAATATCTTCCAGCGCATCAGCTACCCAAATAGCTCTGGCATTTCTGCAGCGCGATTTTGGCTTTCTCGAAACTGGGTTCAAGCTGCAAGGCACGCCGAAAACTTTCTACCGCCGCTTCCATGTTTCCACTGTTGTAATACAGCAACCCGCGCGCATAATGTTGCTGGGCTTCGCTCCTTACCGGAGCAGGTCGCTCCCAGGCCTGGCGGTTCATTCTGCCTTCAATACCCGCAATCAAGCTGCGGCAGCGCCCATATGTCGGATCTTCTGTTAGAATCTGACGGCACAAAGCCAGCGCTTCAGCTGGCTTTTCCTGTGACAGCCGAAGCGCCTGTTGGTAATCGCTGTCTAAGGCCTGCTTGGAACGATTTGTTTTTTTCTGAATACCTGTCTGAATTTTCAGTTCTTTTTTCAGTTCGCGCACCGCCGGATTATCGGGATCAATATTCTCCGCCAGAGCCAATAAACGACGGGCTTCTTGAATACTTTTTGTTTTTTGCAATTGAATTTCCGCAACGAGATCGGCCATAATCTTATTTTTGGCTCCCGGCTGCTGGCGCACATTGATTGTCAGTAGGTACTGGTTCGCAATACGATTGCGGGGAAAAATTTCTAAAATAGCCGAAAAGTGCTGCTTCGCCGCCGCGTAATTATTTTCCTGAAAACTCTGCACGCCCAATGCGGTAAGGGAGCTGACCAGTTGGTAGTAAGGCGATTCGGGAGTAATCGTCTCTTCTTCTTGCAACTGTTGGTTCTCTTTGGCTGTGCGCAACAGTTCATTTGCCTGTGCCGCTGTCTCCCGCTGCTCATATTGCGTGGCAATGGCAATAATCCGATCAAGCTCAATCACTGCTTCCTTGAATTCCTCTTTGGCCATCAAAAATAGAGCGTTCTGAAAGCGCTTTTCTATTTCGACCAGTCCGGCCTCAAAAATGCGTCGGTTGTAGGCTTCTCGTTCCGTATTCGCATTCGTTATGAGTTTTTTCCAGTCGGTATATTCAGGGTAGATACCTTCGCCCAACAAGTATTGCTCAATCGCACTGTCATGCAGGTTTCGTGATAAAAAAACATTTGCCGACTGTAGGTATTCCTCTGCAAGTTTCTTTTTGGTTGCCATTTCACGCTCACGGGCAATCTCCTGTTCCAGAGTGCGCACCTGGCCCAAAGCCTGCATATTATCAGGGTCATTTGCGAGGATTTCTCGGTAGCGACTAAGCGCTTCAACAATCCTGCCATTCTTCTGCAATCGTTCCGCTTCAAGAAATAAGCGGTATAGTTTATCTTTATACAATTGCTCCCGGTACCTTGCCTGGGCTACGGTAAAACCTTCCAAGGCTTCGGTAGATTTGGGCGCCAAAGCCAGCGCTCTGGAAAAAAATTCCATGGCCCTGGCATTACGTCCGGCAGCAAGTTCCACCTTACCCTGCCGGATCACTGCATCATGAACCTGTCTATCACTTTCAGAAAGGTGTTCTAACGGTTTAGACTTTTCGCGCTGCTCGCGCAGTTCTTTCTCAAGTGCATCGCTGCCGGGGGCGCCGGGAAAGATGGCTCGCGAACGCAACAACATTTCTTCAGCCTGGTTATAACGATGTTGCTCCATGAGAAAAGCTGAGCGCACCAGGTAATGCGCCGCCTGCAACCGGGCAGCCCGAGCTTCGGCAAAATAATAAAGGGCTTGCTTGTCATCTGGATGAGCGGAGAGATATTCACCGAGCATTTGTTCTGCAGCAAGATGCTCTTTCCTCAAGTACAACTGCAACCCTTTCTGGAAAGTATCCGATGCAGATGCCAGCAGAAAATCCTGCGCAATTAGAAATAGCAATAAACGACGCAACATCTACCAAATGATCAACCTGCCAACGCCGCCTCCCGCAGATTCTTTGGCAACTGAAAGATAACATCTTCATCCTTGATGCGCACATCGTTCAGTTTAATAAAACCAAATTCATTGCGCAGACGCCCGATGACTCTTTCGACGAGAATTTCCGGAGCCGAAGCCCCTGCTGTTAAGCCAACCCGAACAATCTCATCCGTAAACCAGTGCGGCTCTATATGATTTTCGTCATCAATCAGATACGCCCTGGCGCCGAGTTTCTCAGAAAGCTCTTTCAGGCGGTTGGAATTAGAAGAGTTCTGGCTGCCGATCACCAGCATCAGCTGTACCTTAGGCGCAATATATGCTACCGCTTCCTGGCGGTTAGTTGTCGCGTAACAAATGTCGCTTGATTTGGGTCCTTCAATATGAGGAAATTTCTGCTGCAGCCGGGTAATGATTTCGCGGGTATCCTGCACCGAGAGGGTTGTTTGCGTGAGGTAAGCCAGCTTTTCATTGGGGGGGATATCCAACTGATCAATATCTTCCACTGTCTCAATAATGGTCATGCGGTCGGGAGCCTCGCCGTAGGTACCGATCGCCTCGACATGATTTCGGTGACCGATCAGTATGATGCGATATCCTTCCCGTGCATAGCGCTTGGCTTCCATATGAACTTTGGTCACCAATGGACAAGTTGCATCAATGACATTCAACCGCCGCTCTGCGGCGGTTTGCCAAACCGCCGGTGAAACCCCGTGAGCGCTAAAAATAACTGTCTGGCCTTCAGGCACTTCCCGCAAATCATCGACAAACACCACCCCTTTAGCCCGCAGGCTGGCAACAACGTGCTTGTTGTGTACAATCTCATGATTTACATAGAGGGGGGATGGATAGACTTTGAGAGCAGTCTCAACTACTTCGATCGCCCGATCGACGCCGGCGCAAAACCCCCTGGGCGAAGCCAGAAAGAGCTGTTTTTCCTGATCCATTGGGGTAATATCGCTATTTCTGTACCCATAGTCAAGCCTTGTTGCAAGACTTTAGCAATACCGCCCTTCCCTTGAGTTCTTAGAATTCCTGCACAGGTGGGGAATTCCCCATCCCAAAAACCATCCCCCAGGCGACATAATGCAAGTTTTTGAGTCACTAACAAAGCCCAATGTTACTGTTTATTGGGCTGGTATTCTTGGGGCAGCTATCTCCCCGGACTGGATGGGGGTTACACTGGAATGCTTGACAACCCCAGTATGTGACATAATCTTTCCTTAATGGATGGTTTTTACCTTACCCTAGTCTTTCTCATGCTATTGGGCTTGCTCTATGTGCTGCTCAGCATGCGCTTAACCCGAGGGATCGAGACAAAATTTCGCGAAACTTATAAGAACCAGCTACAACGCGACATTCAGGAATTCTACCGCGAGATGGAAAGCTATGCAGCTCTTGTAGAAAGCCGGATCAACCGGTATAAAGCTTTAGTCGAACGCCATGAAAGCATACTGACCCGCTGGCAGGAACTCGCTTTAGAGCTGAAAAAGAACAAGAAAACCCGAGAGATCAGCGAAATTATCGAGCGCTCACTTGAAAAAGAACGGCAGATCATGGAAACCTTAGCCCAGGTAAGCAGAACCCAGCCCCCCCAGGAAATTGAAAAGCCTGAAGCACCTGAAGCAAAGGTAGCAAAACCGGCTAACTTTAATGCAACGCGACACAAGCCCGCGCCAGCCAAGGTTTTTGAAAAACCTGAAGGCACTGCAATGGCCCAGATGCCCCAAGTAAGGGTTACAGAAAAAAAATCCATAAAACCAGCCGCGCAGAAGGCAGAGCAAAATACCAATGAGAATAGCGAATTTGACTTTGCCAATGAAGTGCTTACTTCCTATGAAACACAACATCCCAAACCTGGGGGTAGCAAGACTAACGACAAACCAGGTGCTACTGCCTCTGGTCTAGAAAAATTCGGCAAAGTAATGTTAAACCTAATCCTAAACCAGCCGCCAAAGGAGGTTACACCATCTTTTGCAGAGCTTACCCCGGTGCCTGCGGTTAAGCCCCGCTCTGCAGAACAGCAAACACAGGCAACCGCGGTTGACCGGCCACCGGAGCTAAAACCATCCCCCATCGTTAAGAAGATCGACCCCGATGAGCTAAATATTCTGGTCGAAAGAATGCGCACGGAACCCGGTATGCGCCCTGCCCTGCTTAAGATTATGGTTGCCCACAACCTGCCCATGCCAATGGTGGCGGATCTCACTGGCATTGAACTAAGCCAGCTTGAAGCCATCCGCAAGCTTTATAATATCTGACCTGAAGGCAAATGACCGGCAGCATTGGCAGGCGGCCGTTTTTTGGGGCCTAACGCAAGCTACAGGATTGAATATATTGAATATAAAGAGGGAGGTAAGTTTTAAAATAATTGACATCCTGTCTTAAAAGTATGTAGCATCCTTAAATTATGTTAGCAGTGATTGAAATAGGCGGTCGCCAGTACCGGGTCTCTCCCAACCAGACTTTTTATGCTGAATTGACCGATGGCGAAGTCGGCTCCGAAATACAGATTTCAAACATCCTCATGGTCAAAAACGGGTCGGATATAAAAATTGGCACTCCCTATGTTTCAGGCAGTGTAAGAGCGAAAATTCTCGCTGAAGTCAAAGGTCCCAAAATAGAGGGCTTTCGTTACCGTAAAAAAACAAACTACCACCGCCGCTGGGGTCACCGACAACGTTACCATAAACTACAGATCACCGCGATTAGCGCCTGATTTTTCCTTTTCCCGCTGCGGTCTGTAGCGGGATTGACTTTCCATGACCAACTGGACTCTCAGAAAATTGGTGTCTTTGGTTTGGCTATCGCTTGCTTTGCTGCTTTTGTTTTTGACCATCCGCCTAATGATGGCCTATGCCAGCTGGTCCAATGAGCAGGAAGAAGTGCTTGGCAAACTAATCTCCTACAAAAAACAACTTGATTTTCTGCGTAAACCAACCGAATCTGAAGAACGCGCTGGTGAAATCTCACCGGGTGCAGTTGCAATTCCATCCAAAATTTACGACAGAAACGGCGTTGTCATTGGAGAATTTTTCACGGAACGCCGCTCGCTTATCCCCATTGAAAACCTGCCCAAACATCTGTTACAAGCCTTAATAGCCAGCGAAGACCGTAAATTCTACGAACATGAAGGAGTTAATTTTACGGCGATTATCCGCGCTTTCGTCACAAATATTTTACAATTGCGCTTTGCGCAGGGTGGTTCGACCATAACACAGCAGCTCGCCAAAGTGCTCTTCACCAGCCAGGAAAAGACCATCGACAGAAAAATGTATGAGTACTTCTGCGCCAAAGAAATAGAGAGCCGCTTTACCAAAAACGAAATCCTTGAAATGTACTTAAATTTAATCTATATGGGCCACGGCAATTATGGGGTGGAATCCGCAGCGCAACTCTACTTTAATAAATCAGCTGCCGACCTCACCCTGGGCGAATCCGCAATGCTGGTAGCGCTGTTGCCTAACCCCAAATTATTCTCACCCATCTCAAACCTGGAACGCTCTCTGGAGCGAACCGAAGTGGTTCTAAATGCCATGGTTGAAACAGGCGTGCTGAAAACTGATGC
Organism: uncultured bacterium; assembly: GCA_938038265.1. Taxonomy (GTDB): domain Bacteria; phylum Spirochaetota; class Leptospiria; order Turneriellales; family Turneriellaceae; genus CALHRC01. The sequence goes on along the minus strand of CALHRC010000147.1, from coordinate 2,964 downwards.
TGCCGTGAAAGAAATGGCTAACTTCAAGAAAACCTGGCAGATCGTTTCATTACAGGGCAATCTAGTGTCGCGTATTGGCGATTTCCCCGACAAAGCCTACCGGGTAAACTTAGCGCCTTTTTTTCTCGATCACATCCGCCAGAAATTACTTACGCTGTTCAGTAATGATGTACTTACCCGGGGCGGGCTTAAAATTTACACTACCCTCGACTACCGACGTCAGGCAGCCGCCACCAATGCCCTGAAATCCAGCATTGAAATGCAACTGAAATACTATGACAAACAAATCGCCGCCGCCAAGAAAAAAAATAACGCCAAAGCAGTAGAAAGTCTTGAGGATCTCAAAAACCAGCTCAATGGCGCCTTTATTACTTTAGAACCACAATCGGGCTATATTTTGACTATGATCGGCGGCAAAGAATTTTCTAATAAAAATATGTTCAACCGCGCCTTAAAAGCCAAGCGGCAGATTGGATCACTGATGAAACCTTTTATCTATTACCTTGCGATCAGCCAGAAACTTCTGACTCCCGCTTCGTTAGTTGAAGATACGCCTGTCAAAATAGGTGATATTTCCTTTCGGAATTATGATGGCAAATTCTCCGGTAAAATGACCCTAAGACAGGCGCTCAAACAAAGTAAGAATACCACGGCTGTACTTACCTTGCAGCAGCTTGGTTTTGACGACCTCCGCCGCATGATTGCCGATACCCTCGACATCTCATATGCCGAAGCCTCAACCCGAATTCCCAAAGAATTGGGCGTAGCCCTTGGCACTTCGCTCTTCACTCCTTTAGAAACAGCACAGATCTATGCCGCTTTGGTCAACCATGGTAAACGGGTCGTGCCCCGTGATCTGCTGCGGGTAGAAGATAGCCAGGGCAAGATCCTCTGGGAAGAGCAGGAAACACCTCCCGAAATCAGCGTACTAGATCCCGTTGCAAGTTATATTACTATCTCCATGATGCAAGGAGTTTTTGAAGAGGATGGTACTGCCGGATGGGTAGCCTCACTCAGGCGCAAAGATCCCACCTACCTACCGTTTGACATCGCCGGTAAAACCGGAACTACCTCCGATTACGTCGATGCCTGGTTTGCCGGCATGACTTCAGACGAAGTAAGTATCATCTGGATTGGCAATGATAATAATGTTTCGTTAGGATATGGCCGTGCCGGCGGCAGCCTGTGCGCCCCCGCCTGGGTAAATTACATCCGAGCAGGACGTCTCAACTCGCCACCGAGAGACTTTGCCGAAAATTGGCCATTGGAAAATATAGTCCGAGAGAGTTTTTGCGCGTCGTCAGGTGGGGTTCCCCGCGCTGAAGGCGTGTGCCCCGATGTAGTGCGCGACCAGGTATTTTTTGAAGGGACGGAACCACGTACCTTTGACCCGCGCTTGCCAACTGAACCAGAAACACTGCTACCGGTACCCTAATGCAACGAACTGCGTTAATCCTACTCAGCTTAACCGGCATCCTGTTGGCTGTCATTTTATTGGTCGAAAAAGACATACCAGAAGGCCAGGGGCGGCGCCTGTTCGGGGGGGAGATAGCTGACATCCGCGAAATTGAATACCAGGGCCCGATGCGCCATCATGATGGGGAAATCCCCATCCGCTATACGCTCCAAAGAAAAAAAGCCGGCTCTACCCACGAAAAGGCACTACTGCAGGCCGAAGTATCCGAACCCGACCCCCAAAACCCGCAGATAACCCGCAGCATCCGTTTTGCCTTAGGAGCACCAGCCAATGCCTATTTTGAAGAAATGCATAAGCTGACCGCGTTTTATACCCTGCCCGATGACGAAGCCACCCGTAAAGACCTTGGCTTTACGAATTGCCAGCAGCGGGTAACCATGCGGCGCTCCACTTTCGATTCCAAGGAAATTATTTTCTGTCTGGGGCCGCTGACCTATAATAAAGCCCGGCAATATGTTCTAATCCCTGGTGAAGCTATTCATGTAACCTACCGGCACATCTGGCAACGTTATGAAAATTCAGTGTACGCACTTGCTGATACCCTGCTTATTCCCGAAACCGATCTCTATAACCGCCTCGAAATTGTGTTAAGCCGCTCTTACGCAGAAAAGAAATTTCCGAATCTCTTTCAAAAATCCGGCGGACGCCTGGTACTGCAACCACGCCGCCAGAGCGTCGGCCTGCAGAAAGAACGGGAAACCATTGTATGGGAATTTGCCGATAACCAGACATTGCCCGCACACCTAGCGCCTCGATTGCAGGGAACTTTAGCAGCACTCCGCTTCAGCCACAACCTAAGGGAACCGGAAGTCGCGCTAGCCAAAGAACCCGCCTTTGGCATTCGTCTGGCACGCAAAGATAAAAACAGTACAGAACAAACCATCAATATGATTCGCTTTTTCCCACCAGAGAAAAAAATACCGCTTTTCACTCTTGAGGGGAAACCCGCAGTGCAGGGTCTGGATTGGCTCAGTGACAACCAGAGCGGTTTTGGTTTATTAAAGAATGAAGATATGGACAAATTACTAAAATTACTTAAGGAATTAGAACAATTTTTGCAATCTCGATAAACCCGGCAGTGGCTGGCACAAGCGTTTTTTCAGGTAACTACCTAACCAACCCCTACCGCAGCGGCTTGGTACTTAGGATGTTAACCACAGCGATCCCTTGGTGGTTACGCAGATATGTAAACACCCAAGCAATCCACCGAGGGGGGAATAGCTGCCTGCAGGGGCTTATTAGTGACTCAAAAACCCACATTATGTCCCATGGGGGATGGTCTTCTTGATGTGGAATTTCCCATCCGTTCAGGAATTCCTGAACAAAGGTCGAGTTCCATCCCCCCTGGGGTTTGTTAGTGACTCAAAAAAGCCGGTATTATGTCGCCTGAGGGATGGTTTTCTGGTGTGGAATTCCCCATCATAAGTTCAGGAATTCCTGAACAGAGTAGTCGCCGTGGGAGTAAAAACCATCCCGCCTTAGCCCTT
>CALHRC010000146.1 GCA_938038265.1 uncultured bacterium | reverse complement strand
TTTTCAGGGGGCTACTGTGATGGTGAATGCTTCGCAGGGGTTCAGCCTGCCGGCCTTTGCACTGGCAGCGCCGCTGGAGCGTGGGGAACGCGCCACGGTTCTGGTTGCCTATTCGGGATTATCTGATATTCTCAAGGCATTTGCTGTAAGCGGGATTACCACCACCTATATGATTGGCGCTGCTGGGGATGTTATTGCCCACCCTGAAGAAAAATATGTTCTTGCCAATGCCGATTTTAATACATCCCCCATTGTGCAGGCCCTGATACAGAGTAAGGTCGATAATGGCCAGACTCGCTTTATTGAAAATGGCGTGGCGCAACTGGGGTCATATAAAAAACTACCGGTTGCCGGCTTGGGTGTTATTTCAACGGTCGCAGAAGATAAGGCACTCGAAGAAGTGTATAATATTACCCGCCGTAACTTTCTAATTTTGGTTATTGTATTGGGTCTGGCAGTTATCACTGTCTTTTTCTATTCGCGTTCGCTAACCACTCCAGTCATTCGTCTGGTTGATGCTACCCGACAAATTGAGAAAGGTAATTTCCGTGTGGAGCTCAAACCGACCTCACGCGATGAAATTGGTATTCTAACCAATTCCTTTATCAAGATGGGTCTGGGGCTCGAAGAGCGGGAAAAAGTAAAACAGATTTTGGGATCGATGATTGACCCAATCGTAGTTCAAGAGGCGATGAAAGATCTAGCAGCCTTGAAGCGTGGGGCAGAGAGAACCATCACCGCTTTTTTCTCTGATGTAGCTGGATTCTCGTCGATCAGTGAAAAGCTACGTTCTGAACAGTTGGCCGCCTTGCTGAATGAATACCTGTCAGCTATGACGATTATCCTCAAGAAGCATGATGGTGTATTGGATAAATACATTGGCGATGCGATTGTGGGTATCTGGAATGCACCAATTGATGTTGAGCAGCATACCTTAAAAGCTGCGCGCGCTTCGGTTGAGATGATTGCTCGGCTTGCTGAATTACGGGACTACTGGACAAAGAATAATTTGTATATTAAAGAAGCACAGGAGATGGATATCCGCATTGGTTTGAATTATGGCCCGGCGAAAACCGGCTTTATGGGCACTGACGCTCTGGCTTCTTTTACTATGATGGGTGATACGGTGAATTTGGCAGCAAGGCTTGAGGCGGCAGCGAAAGATTATGGCGTCAATATTTTGATTAGCGAAATGGTCCAGCGGGAAATCCAGTCAGAGATGCTCACCCGCAAATTAGATCTGGTGCGTGTCAAAGGCAAGAATGAACCGGTGGTACTCTACGAATTGGTTACTTTCCGCAGTTCAGCACCTACTAATCTAATTGAGGCTGGCGAAATTTACGAGAGAGGGTTTGAGCTTTATCTTAAACGGGAATTTGCTGAGGCAAAAAAAATATTACTTCAAGCTGAGGTCGCTAGAGGCAGCACTGATAAGGCAGCCCACCAGTTGATCGAGAGGTGTGAAACATATCTGGAACATCCGCCCGCTGATAACTGGGATGGAGTGTTTACCAGAACACATAAGTAAGCGCTATGAAACTGAACCGAGGCGAGATCATTTTTCTGTCGGTAGTTTTCACGGCAATAACCCTTGCCGGGGTTATGCTGTATGCCGATTTTAACCGCAGAATTTCTGCAGGAAATTTGACAGAGATTGGTATCCTGCGTTTGAAATATAAGACTGCGCAGCGCAAGTACGATCGTGAGGTTGTCTGGGAAGAGCTGGAAAACAATATACCAATTTATAATCGGGATACCATCCGAACAGCTGCCGCTTCAGAGGCGGTTATTGAATTAGCCGACGGCACAAAAATTGACATTGGTGAGAACAGTATGATTGTGCTGAATTTTTCGGGTAAAGCGGCCGATATTGACTTTCTCTACGGTTCCATCCGCGCTAGCCAAGATAACAGTGCGGATGGTGCTGCGCTGACCATTAGAACAGACTCTGGGGCTGTGAGCCTGTCAAGTGGAACAGATGTCAGCCTTGCGGCTGCTGAAGGAACCCCCTTGTCTCTTAATGTAACTTCAGGGCAGGCCTCACTGATTGCCGCGGGCGAGACATTGGCTCTGGCACAAAATGAAAGTGCGACATTGACGGGAGGCAAGGTAAATGTGTCGCAGAATCCGATTCGGTTAAATAGCCCGGAGGATGGCGCTCGAAGGTTTATTTCGGGTAAATTAGCGACAGAATTATTTTCATGGGAAACGAATGAGCCAAATACAGTGCTTGAAATTTCTAAAGATGCTTCATTCAAGCGACCGCTGATCAGTCGTCGTGTTTCTAACAGTAGTCGTGAACAACTGGCAGCAGGTTTATACTATTGGCGAGTGCGTGTTGGCAGTGTTCCGGGAGAATTTAGGTACAGTGAAACCCGCCGTCTGGGTATTTTTGCTGTCAGCAACTTAGTGGCGATAACCCCCGCAAATGGCAGCGTGTTTGAGACAGTTCAGGAAAGTGCGATGGTGAATTTTCAGTTTTCACGCAATGAACTGGCCAATGGATACCGTCTGCGGGTTTCGAGAAAAGCAGATCTCACTGAGCCACTTATAAACGAAGAAATAATGGCCAATTCTATCTCGCGCGCGCTGCCGCTGGGCGAATATTATTGGCAGGTCAGTGCTCGCTTGCCTGAAGGTGCTCCTTCTGCCGAGACTCCGGTACAGAGATTTTCAGTGCGTAAGGCCGAAGCAGACATTATTCCCACGCTGAGATCCCCCCGGCAGAAGCAATCTTTGAATGCACAGGCGCTGGCCTCTGGGGGATTTAATTTTAATTGGGTGGGCCATCCAAACTTTAAAGAATATCAATTGGTGATTGCAAATAACCGGAATTTTACTGAAGAAATATTACGGGAGAAAACAACGGCAAATTTTCTCATTGTACGAAAAGAATTAAAAGCGGGCGTCTATTTCTGGAAGATCACTGCTATTGATGATCAAGGCCGTGAAATTGCATCGGAGATCAGAACTTTTTCTGTGGAAGAAGCAGCTGCGATTGTTCTTCTTTCTCCAGCGGATGGTAGTAGTTTTGCAAGCTACAGTCCGATAGATTTTCTCTGGAAAACAGAGGGTTACCAAGGATCTTGGAGACTTTTAATTGCTCGCGATCAAGAATTCAAAGATGTTTATTTGAAACTTTTTCCCGATAAAATGCGGTATAGTATTGCGCTACCGGACCCTGGCCGTTATTTTTGGCGTATTACTGTCGGGCAAGAAGACAATATGCTAAGTAGCGAAACACGCTCGTTGGTCATAACGGAAAAAACTTACCAAACGACGACTCTGCTGCTGCCAGAGCCAAATTCTGTAATTGATATGAGTCGAAGAGATTCAATTTTATTTCGTTGGAAAAAAGTAGAAGATGCCGAATATACTCTGACTATTGCGCGACAGACTTCCGGGGGCAGCGTGTCGGTCTTTCGTAGTATTCTACGTGCCAATGAATATGAATTTCGTGAATTGAAACGATTAGATATCGGTAAATTTACCTGGAGTGTTCAAGTTGGCTCAAATCCTGAAAACATTGTCACTGGCAGCTTTACCTTAGAACTGAAAGAGAAACCTAAATCGCCAGAAATTGATATCCCCGATATTATTTTTATTGAGTAATAGGTTACAATACTGCAGGTAAAATGCGCGCTAACTCGTTTAAGACAGTGTTCTGCCGCGGTTCGTCGAAAAGTTCGTCATAAGAAAAGCGAATCACACTGAGGGCTTGCTGCTCGCTGTAGCCCATCGAGAGTAGTCCGGGAGAAGGGATGCGGGATCTCGATTTGCAACTCGTTCCCGTTGAAACTGTAATGCCTGCCTTATCAAGCGCCATGATCAGAAAATCTATCTGCGCACCGGGGAACATGGCGAGCGTGGTGCCGGCCAACCGCTTGCCATGTTCCCCGATAATCTTTATATCCACAATGTCATGCAGGTGCCTGTGCAGCTTGCTCTCAAATCTTTCCGTATTTTTTTTCAGCGCCCCATAATTAACGGGGTTGCGTCGTTTTTTCTGTAAAGCCAGAGCCATAGCCCGGATGGCCATTAGATTATGAGTGCCCGCCCTAATGCCGAATTCCTGATTTCCGCCGGCTTCTAATGTTTTTTCTTCAAGGTACTTTGCCGGGGGGATGGCAGGACGAACCAGC